>NZ_LWFX01000168.1:0-747 GCF_001635175.1 Alcanivorax sp. HI0083
GTTTAGCGAGGCTGACCCCGTCATGAGAGCGCTATTTCTGTGGCACGGGGTCGAAGAAGTAGAGCACAAGGCCGTGGCCTATGATCTTTATCAGGGCGCAGCAGGTGGAGGCTACTTGACGCGCGCGTCTGCGTTGGTGGTTGCGACCCTGATGGTTCACCTTGTCGTGGCTCCAGTATTTTGGAATATGCTCAAGCTTGATGGCGTAACGCGCCAGCCTGGTGTGATTCTGCGAGGCCTGAACAAGCTTTATGGGCGAAAAGGTATTCTCACAGGCATGCTGCCTGATTTCCTCGCTTGGTTCCGCCCTGGATTTCACCCTTGGGATACCGGTATGCCTGAGAAGGTTGCCGCGTGGTTGGCGGAGTATGAGACTCATGGAGATCCGATGCGGGCATCGGAAACCATTTACGGTCCGGCTCCAGTGAGTGAGGCAGCCTGATGCATGGAGACAAGCAGGATCTCCCCAGTACCGTCGATGTTCCTCATACACATCGGCCTGGGCGTCACTGTGGCAGTTCAGCTATCAGAGACCTGCTGGAGTTTCATGGGCTTAATTTGACGGAAGCTTTCTGCTTCGGGCTGGGTGCCGGGCTTGGTATTACTTATGTGGAAATACCAGGCACGGACACCCCGTTTATTGTCCATGTCCGTTCAATGGGATTTGAGGAAACGGTGTTCTCTACACTGGGCGTGCCGTTTCGCTGGGAAACTTGGCAAGATAAATGTGCTGCCGCCGATGCGCTG
>NZ_LWFX01000169.1:0-822 GCF_001635175.1 Alcanivorax sp. HI0083
ACATCAAGCTATCAGCTCGAGCAGTTTCGAATTGATTATGATGGGCAGTGGCTGGGTGTGGAAATTTGATGAACGTTGGGTTTGTTGTCTGATTACGCCTTTCAGGTTAATCAGACCTACCCGATAACCTGGGAGCGCCGAGTCTTGTAGGTTGCATTAGCCTGAAAGGCGTAATCCAACACTGGTGTTGACGGGCCTGAGTGAAGGGGGCAGGAGGGCTTACCGTGACGCAAACACCGTTTCTTCCTCTCCAAGTTCGGCCACGAACTGGTGTGCATAACGCTGGCGCAGTTGCTTCACTTTCTTCACGTAAGCCTGGGTCTCCTTGAAAGGCGGAATGCCGCCATAGCGGCGAACATTGCCTTCACCGGCATTGTAGGCGGCCAGGATATGGTCGAGATCGGAGAATTTGTTTTTCAGGTAGGCGATGAACTGGGTGCCGCCGGTAATATTAGCGCGGGGGTCAAAGGGGTTGCTGACTTTCAGGTAGGCCGCAGTTTCGGGCATCAGCTGCATAAGCCCCTGGGCGCCAACCCGGGAAATAGCGTTGTGGTTGAACAGGGACTCGGCGTGGATAACGGCTTTGACTAGCGCCGGGTCCACACGGAAGCGGGTCGCCGCCTGGGTAATGATGGTGTCGTACTGGTCACGCTGGGCGTTGGAAAGGGCGCGCGGGGTGTAGCTCCAGCCCTTGCGAACGGAGAGCAGGGTATATTGTTGCCCCACCTGTTCCTGAGCCTGGTCGGTGAACAGGATGGTGCCATCCGCAGAGCGGTATTTGTAGATATTGTCTGCCTGTGCCGTCGCACTGAAGCCCAGCAT
>NZ_LWFX01000170.1:0-831 GCF_001635175.1 Alcanivorax sp. HI0083
ATTGGGCCTGCCCATGTACAACTTCGGCATTCCCAGCCAGCTGAAAAGCTGGATCGATCATGTGGCGCGGGCGGGCATCACCTTCCGCTATACCGAAAACGGTTCGCTGGGCCTGCTGGATGATAAATCCGTGACGGTGCTGGCGGCCCGGGGTGGGCTGTATGCCGGCACCGAGAACGATACGGTAACGCCGTATATCAAGTTGTTCTTCGGGTTTATCGGTATCACCGATGTGAACTTCGTTTACGCGGAGGGGCTGAACATGGGTGACGAGACTAAAGAGAAAGCCATGAGCGAAGCACAGGCGGCGCTGGCGGGGTAACACGCTGGTGACAATAAGCGAGTAACAAGTTTCGAAAATCAGGACAAGCGTTTTGCCTTTCGCTCCTCGTTATTCGCTCCTCGATAGTCAACGCAAGGAGATAACCATGGGACTGTTAGTCGACGGAAAGTGGCAGGACAAGTGGTACGACACCAAAAGCACCGGTGGGCGTTTCAAGCGCTCGGAAAGTCAGTTCCGTAATTGGGTCACTGCCGATGGCAGCGCCGGGCCCAGTGGTGATGGTGGCTTCCCGGCGGAAAGCGGGCGTTACCACCTGTATGTGTCCCTGGCTTGTCCGTGGGCCCACCGCACTCTGGTCATGCGTGCGCTGAAAGGCTTGCAGGACCATATTGGCGTGTCTGTGGTGCACCCGCACATGCTGGAGAACGGCTGGGAGCTGCGCGACGATTTTGACGGCGCCACCGGTGATCCGCTTCATGGTTTTAGCAAGCTCTATGAGTTGTACCTGAAAGCGGATGACAACTACACCGGCCGGGTGACGGTGCCGG
>NZ_LWFX01000171.1:0-1012 GCF_001635175.1 Alcanivorax sp. HI0083
GCTTTTGTTGGGGGGCGGCAGTATTGCTTACCAGTTGCTGGTACAAAATGTGCCGCTGAGCCAGGACGAGAAAGATCCGGTGTGGGTGGTCGATGCCCAAGTGTCTTTCTCGGCCAAGGCCAACAAGCCCGTCAAGGTGCGCATGTTCGTGCCGCCGCTGGGAGTGGGTTATACCACCCTCAATGAAAGCTTTATCTCCAACAATTACGGCGTGAACGTGAATGTGGAGAAGGGCAACCGGCAGGTGACCTGGTCGTCCCGTCGCGCCGAAGGCAACCAGTACCTTTATTACCGCCTCATGCTGACTCCGCGCTATGCGGATGCCCCGGAAAATGACCCCGGCCCCCAATTCCGCCCGGCTCCTACGCTGGATGGCCCGGATAAGCTGGCCGCCGACGCGCTGCTGGAGCCGATTCGCCAGCACTCGGCGGATGTGGAAACCTTTATCAGCGAGACCATCAAGCGGGTCAATGAACTGGAGAACGATAATGTCCAGTTGCTGCTGGGCAGCGATGTGAGCCCGGAGAACCGGGCCAATGTCATTGATTTGCTGCTGGCGGTGGCGCATATCCCGGCCGAGCCAGTCCATACGCTACGCCTGGCGGAAAGCCAGGAGCAGCAGCCGGAGCTGTGGCTGCGCAGCTTCAACGGCAAGAAATGGCTGTACTTCAATCCGCTCAATGGCCAGCAGGGTCTGCCGGAAGATCGTCTGGTCTGGTGGAGCGGCCCAGGGCCGCTGCTGAATATCGAGGGCGGCAAGTCTGCGGACGTGAGCTTTAGCGTGCACGAAAATGAAATGAGCGCGTTGCAGCTGGCCCAGTCCCTGCGTCTGAAAGACGTGAGCAGTTTTATCGATTTCTCCCTTTACGAACTGCCGTTACCTGCCCAGCAACTGTATCGCATTCTGGTAATGATTCCGGTGGGCGTCATGCTGGTGCTGTTTATCCGTTCGCTGATCGGCATGGAAACCCTGGGGACATTTACCCCCGTGCTGATCGCCCTGGCGTTCCGT
>NZ_LWFX01000172.1:0-1071 GCF_001635175.1 Alcanivorax sp. HI0083
GAAAATCTGCACGTGGCCCGGGCAGTTCATCGGCTTCACGGCCATTTCTTTGTGGTCGTGGGTGCAGACGGTGAACATGTCTTCGCCGTACTTGTCCCAGTGGCCGGACTGTTCCCAGAGGATGCGGTCCATCATCTGCGGGGTGGAGACTTCCTGATAGCCGCCTTTTTCCATCTTGCCGCGGATGTAGTTTTCCAGGTTCTGGCGCATGCGCCAGCCCTTCGGGTGCCAGAACATGCTGCCCACCGCTTCCTGCTGGATATGGAACAGGCCCATTTCCCTGGCGAGTTTGCGGTGGTCACGTTTTTCCGCTTCCTCAAGCTGCTTGAGGTGGGCGTTCAATTCTTTCTTGTCGCGCCAGGCGGTGCCGTAAATGCGCTGTAGCTGGGCATTGTTGGCATCGCCCCGCCAGTAGGCGCCGGCCACCTTGGTCAGCTTGAAACCGTCGCCCAGCTTGCTGGTGCTGGGCAGGTGTGGGCCGCGGCACAGGTCGATGAAATCGCCCTGGCGGTACAGGCTTACTTCCTGGTCGGCGGGCAGCTCGCGGATGATTTCGGCCTTGAATTCTTCGCCTTTCTCCAGGAAAAAGGCCACAGCTTCATCACGGTCCCAGACTTCACGGCGGATTTCCTCATTGCGGCGCACAATATCCTGCATGCGCTTTTCAATGGTTTTCAGGTCATCCGGAGTGAACGGGGTGTCCCGATGGAAGTCATAGTAGAAGCCGTTGGCAATGGTCGGGCCAATGGTCACCTGGGTATCCGGGAACAGCTCCTGCACGGCTTCGGCCATGACATGGGCGGCATCGTGGCGAATCAGTTCCAGGGCCTCGTCGGTCTCCCGGGTGATGATTTCCACCGTGGCGCCGTCGTCGATGGGCAGATAGACGTCGATCAGGTTGCCGTTGGCCTTGGCGGCCAGGGCTTGCTTGGCGAGTTTTTTGCTGATGCGTCCGGCGATTTCGAAGGCGGAGGCGGGTTGCTCAAACTCCATGCTTGCCCCATCGGGCAGTTGATAGCTCACACTCATGAGACAGGGGATCCAGGTGATTGGCTCAGAACCGGAAGATGG
>NZ_LWFX01000173.1:0-1230 GCF_001635175.1 Alcanivorax sp. HI0083
CGCCCCAGCGCAGGTACATGCGCAGCATCATCTCGCCCCAGTCCTGGGCCTCGGTGCCACCGGAACCGGCCTGGATATCCAGATAGGCGTTACAGGCATCCATCTGCCCGGAGAACATGCGACGAAATTCCAGATCCGCCACCATTTTTTCCAGATCACGCAGGTCGCTTTCCACTTCCGAGAGAGTGTCTTCATCCCCCTCTTCCACCACCAGCTCTAACAGGGCGGAGGTGTCTTCCACTCCCTGGGAGGCATCGTTGATGGTGTTCACAACCATTTCCAGCTGGGCCCGTTCCTTGCCCAGGGCCCGGGCATAGTCCGGATCGCTCCAGACATCCGGGTTTTCAAGCTCGCGCTCGACTTCGGTCAGACGTTCACTCTTCTGATCGTAGTCAAAGATACCCCCTAAGCGCTTCGACACGCTCAGACAGGTTGGAAAGGTGGGTTCGCAGCGGATTGACTTCCATTACGTCTCTCTAGAATAAGTGCTTGGCAAATTGATATGCGGACAACAGCGCAGTCTAACGGTTTGCGGGTTGGCTGACGAGGGTCAGAGCCTCCCCGCTCCGCAGGAACGTCGACCCGCACGTTTATAACGAAGCCGCTGTAGGAGTTCCTCTTGAGGGACGAATACCAGCCCTCGCGAGGAAACAGGCAATGCGGGGGTCACCTGATCATTCTGGAGGCCCCGGTTGCTCTGCTGCTCCGAACCGAATCCGGGGTAGGCTCTGCGGATGATTTTCACGCTGACGCGTGGTTCGTCCCTCAAGAGGGACTATTCGCTTCGCTCACCCTTCGGGCCTCACGGAAATACGTGCGTTACTCCGCTACGCTTCGTTCCTACAGCGGCTTCGTAGATGTAACGGATCGCTTCCTACGTCAGTCTCTCAACTCGTAAACGTGGTGAGCCTCGCCCTTCATGTTATCGATGGTGGTACCGATATAGCGGGCATTGTTGGGAATGCCGGAACCGGTGGTGAACACCTTGAAGGTGCGCACTTCTTTCGGAGTGTCGATCACGGTGTCCGCGTCCACTTCCACCCACATGAAAATCACCGCTTCCTGGGGGATGTAATCCACCCGCAGTACCTTGCCTTCTTCGGGCAGGCGTAACTCCTGCACTTCGTTGACCACCTTCAGGCGGTGCTTGTGTATGGTCTTCATTTGAGTCCCCTCCGTTAAGGACACAACACGGCGGTGGACGATAGCCACCCCGCGCAGTCAATGCCG
>NZ_LWFX01000174.1:0-846 GCF_001635175.1 Alcanivorax sp. HI0083
AGACTTTATAACTTACAATACGTACGTTCAACTTGTTTATTGGCGAGCTACGCTACAATCCATTTATCATTTAGAATCAGGCCTCTGCATCCCAGTGACCATGCTCAGTAATAGACAGAGAACGCGATGAATGCTCAACGACGCACCCAGGAACAACGTAGCGACGCCATGCGGGAACGCATCATTCAGGCAGTGCTCACCTGTCTAGAGAAGGATGGATTCGCTGGCACCACCGTCAGTCGCATTATCAACATCGCTGGCGTATCTAGGGGCGCCCCACTACACCATTTCTCTAGTAAAGCAGACATGATCGCTGCGGCAGCTGAGCATTTAATTCGCCAGCACTATATTCAGCTGGGTAAAGCCATCGCCAAACTCCATGGATCTGAAGATCGACTAGAAGCCCTTATCTTTGGTGCATGGAAGAATGTTTTCGATCAGCCGGAATTTATCCCGTTGATGCAACTATTGACAGCCAGCCAACATGACCCTGAGCTTGCATCCATTTTGCAACGTGTCTGGACTTCCAATTACTTCATCGTCGGTAACGCGGCAGACCATTATCTGGAGGCCATTAGTGAAGACACCGATGTGCGCTCGATGATGATGTTGACGCAATGGCTGTTGCGCGGCATGGCGCAGGATTTGCACATCGTTGCCGACAAAACGCTCTTTGACCGCTATCTCAAAGTCTGGTGCAACATGCTCGCCGTTCATCTGCGAGCCCGTGCAGATGTAAACGACCCACCGCCTTACCCGCCCAAGTGGGAACTACCGCTGAGCGATGCTTGACCGCCCCACTTGGGCTTGCGGCATCTCTACACATAGCTACGTTGTCGTTAACAC
>NZ_LWFX01000175.1:0-743 GCF_001635175.1 Alcanivorax sp. HI0083
GTATTAGGAAACTTTGACTCGTCGAGCTCGTAACGTAAACGGTAATAACTCATGTGATGAAGAGGACGATAATGAACTGATGTACCAACCCCCCTCTCGTTCATCATGTCAATAAACTGCTCCCTTGTAAGAACGGCTTGTTGAGTAAAAATCAACGGGTACAAATGGTGAGCGTGTTGATCAGCCATAACTCGAGACCTAACCAAGTCAACACCTACCAGGTCAGAAAATTCATCCGTGTATCTAGCTGCAATATCCTGTCTTCGCTGACGAAAATCCCAAGCTTTTTCAAATTGAGCCACACCTACCGCTGCATTGATATCGGGCAGATTATACTTAAAGCCTGGCGCCTTAACATCATAAACCCAAGAACCAGCTTTAGTACTAGTAAACCGGTCCCACACATCGCGGTCGATACCATGTAAACGCATCATTTTGGCACGACTGGCTATATCGTCATTGTTCGTAACCAGCATTCCACCTTCACCGCAAGTTATCGTCTTATTGGCATAGAAGCTGAAACAAGTGACATCCCCTACACTTCCAACAGGCCCATAGACATCATAGGAAGGGAAAGCATGCGCCGCATCCTGAACAAGCTTTACATTGTATTTTTCACAAATCCTTAGAAGCCCACCCTCTGAAACCAAATCCACAGATTGGCCGCCAAAATGAACAGCTATAACAGCTTTTACGTCTGGATTACTTAAAATAGCATCTTCAACAGATTGAGCTGTTATCAA
>NZ_LWFX01000176.1:0-6233 GCF_001635175.1 Alcanivorax sp. HI0083
GGCGCGGGTGCGTTCGCCGTTCCGGCCGTCGACCTTGCGCCCCGGTGGCAGTATCTCCGGGCCGACCATGATGGGGTTAGCGGATGCGGCCATGTACGCGGCGATTCTGGGAGAGCTGGGCCGGGTGGAAATGGCGGTGACACAGAATCTGAATATTAATTTCCTGTCACGCCCGGCGCCGGCGGACCTGATCGCCGAGGTGGTGATTCTGCGGCTGGGCCGTCGTGCTGCGGTGTTGGAAGTGCAGCTGTTCAGTGAGGGCAACGATGAAATGGTTGCCCATGTCACCGGGACCTATGCGTTGCCGAGTAGTTGAAAGGATCGAGTTGAAAGTTGAAAAGCGCGGTGTGGATGGATTGTCGCAGGACGAACGTTATCACCGCGCTGTTTTGCAGGAGTTTGGTGGCTAGTGTGGAGCCGTAGCGGCGTATCATCACAGGCACCAATCTTCAAAGATTGTTTCTGTTTCCCTTTTCAACTTTTCACTTTGAACTTTCAACAGAGTTTCGCGGGCAGGGCGGTCACGGTGTGGCACTGTCCCAACCCGCGTTGCAGCTTGATGCTTGTAGCTTCCCGCGTTCTTTTACCTCAACTCTTTTTCCCAGATTAGATCGATGCTGTTCGATTCACTGCTGGAGCGGGCCTCAAGGTGCAGGCTGCGAGTCAGGGTATAGCGCAGGATGACGGTGGAAATGGCGTCGAACAGGCCCACCGCGTAGGTGAGATACAACCGTTCGGACAGCTGTTTGCCGAGCATCAGTGCCGCGTCGTCGCTTTCCCAGTCGCTACCCACGCTGATGTCATCCACACCGAGTTTATCGCCGATTTTTTCGGTAACACCGCTGCCTTTTTCCAGCCCGTATAACGCCAGGGCCTGGGCAATTTGGTTGCCCTCGCTCTTGGAGCCACTTTCCAGTGGGCGCCCGGTGAGCAGGTAAGACATGGCCTGGCTTTGTTCCATGCCGGGATCGGAAAACAGAGATGCACTGGGTTCTTGCAGGGTGCCACTTAACTGCACACCCACCACTACGCCTTCGCTGGGGATTTTTCGGATGGCGCGAATATCCAGGCCGGGGTTGTCCGGTGGCCCCTGGAATATTAGCTGGCCGTCGCTGATGGCCAGATTCTGCCCGTAAGCCCGGTAACGCCCTTCACGAATCACCAGCTCGCCATTGAGTTGCGGTGGCCGCTGGGGTTTCTGCTCAACCTGCAGGGTGCCGCCGAGCATGGCGTCGAGCCCGAAACCCTTGAAGTGAACCTTGTCGCCTAGTGTCAGGGTCACATCCATGCCCAGTGGCAGTTGGCTGGGGCTGTCCCCTTCCTGATGGACCAGCACCTGATCGTTGCTGACGGTGATGGCGCCTTCCGGAATTTCCACTGGGCGGATTTCGGCTTCCGGGATGGCCAGGGAGCCGGTCAGGTTCAGTCCTTCCTGGTCGCCTGCCAGGGTCAGATCCGGCGTTAGCAGGATGCGGGCATCGGGCCGGTCAGCGGCAAGCAAACGCTCGCCGCCGAGTGTCAGTTGCAGGGGGATGTTTTTATCGCTGGGGTCCACCGTGCCGTTCAGACGCAGAGTGCCTGTGCCCATTTGCGCGGAGCCGGTGATGTCCAGTTTGCCCTGGGGGTTGCCCTGGATCGCCACTTGCAAGTCGGCGATATCGATCCCGAGAAAAGGAATCAGTGCTTGCCCGTCTTGCAGCTTGATGGCGCCGTTCATGATGGGCTGGCGAACCGTGCCGGCCAGGGAAAAGTCGCCGCGAATACGACCTTGCACTTCACGCAGGTCGGCGGTGAACAGTTCCACAAACGCCAGACTGCTCAAAGTGAAATCCACCTCACCTTGCAGCGAGGAATCCAGCTCCAGCCCGTGCTCCAGTTGTGCCCGGGCGTTGCCCAGCGCGGTGGTCAGGGTCAGGTTGCTGCTGAGTCGTTGATCGGCGAGCGTGCCTTGCACGGTGAGCGTTTCGATCTCCACCGGGGGCGGGGCATCTGCGGTGTTAACGGTGATCTTCGCGTCCCGGGTTTGCAGGGAGAATTGGCCGTCGGGCTTGTCCAGCGAACCGTGCAGGGTGAGATCGGCATTCACGGCGCCCTCCATGGTCAGGGTGGGGCCGAGCAGGCTATTGGCCAGGGCCAGCGGCAGGTCGGCCAGATGTACCTCTGCGTTCACGTTGTCCTGGCCGTTGGAAGTGTGGCTGCCTTGCAGGCACAGCTGGCTGGGGGCCTGTACCAGACAGAACGGGGCCAGTGATTGCGATTGGGCAGAGACACGCAAGCTGCTGTCCGTGTCTTGTTGCCACTGCCCCAGGCGAGTGTGTTGCAGCCGGGTATCGGAGAGGGTGCCTTGCCAAGTGGTGCTTGCCGGGTCGAGGCCGCCATGCAAGCGGGTTTCCAGGGTTACCTCGTTGCGGCTTGCCTCGGCCTTGAGCTGATGCCGGGCCCAGTTGCCGTTGGCGGTGACAGTGAGGGTGCTGACCTCTTCGGTGCTGCCCTGCGTGATCTGGTTGCCGCTCAGGCTTAGCGCCATGTCACCCCGGTGTGAAGTTTGCGGCAGGCGCAGTTGGGAGAAACGGCTTTGCAGTTGGGCTATCTGCCAGTCCTGCCAGCCCAGAGTGTTGCCAGTGAGCTGGCCGCTGAGTGCCGGGTCGCTATAGGTGCCCTGGAGCTGAACCTGGCCAGCCAGGTTCCCGCTCAGCCCCGGATACAATTGCTGCAGGCGTGCCAGTGTCAGGTCGCTGCGGAGTTGCCACTGTGGCCATACCTGGCCGCTGGCCTGCAGCTGGTTGTCCCCCCAGCTACCCTGGGTGTTCAAGTGCAATTGTTGTTTGTCATCGGGTGTCTGGCTTTGCAGGGTGCTGGTGAATGACAGTGCCTGCTGGCGCACCTGGCCGCGCAACGACAGCTCACTGGGCGACAGGGTCCAGCGATCGCCGTCCCACTGCCCCTGGCTGTGGCCGTCGATGGCCAGTTGACCGGGGAAGAGTGGGTGCAGCAGGGCGGTGTTGAGATCGCCACTGAGGTCCAGATCCCAGCTTAATGGGCTGAACATCACCTGGCCGTTGCTGGCCAGCGTCTGGTCGCCGTCCTGTACGGTGAATTCATGCAGGGTAATGCCGCCGGGAATGAGGGCGCTGTCCACGGTAATGGCCACATTGCGCTCACCGCTGGACAGGCCGGTGTGGCCGCTCAGGCGCAGTGCGTCGAGCGGGCCGCTTGTGTCCAGTTCGCCTTTGCCCAGTGATAGAGGTTGCGGCAAGGCAAGCGGCAACGCCTGGGCTGGCCAGCGATGGTGCAGGGCAATTTGCCATTGTTCATCCTTGAGCCGCCACTCCCCCTGACTTTGCATTTCCACCGGGCCGGTAAGCTGATGGTGCAGCTGAAGTTGGCTCAGTGGGCCCGCCAGGGTGAGTTGGCCGCTGGCCCGTTGTGCCTGCAGGGTATTGTTGTCGGGCAGTGGCAGCTGCCAGCTTGCCGTGCCTTGCACATCGAAGGGGGCCGTCAATTTGCCCTGGGCGGTGGCCTGCACCGTGGTATCGGCCAAGGTGTGAGTGTGCAGGCGGGCGATCTGGAAGCTTCGCCAGGCCGCGAGGCTGTCTGCTTCCAGCTTGCTGACCAGTACCGTGTCGTTCAGTTGAAAGGCATCCATGGTTAACCGGTCGATACGTATCCCGAAGGGCAGTGCCAGGCTCTCTGGCAGGGCCGCCGGTTGCGGCTCGGTGTTGTCTCCGGGCGCAAGCGTAATGTGCAGGGTGCCAAGGGACAGGCGCTCCAGTTCCAGCCAGCCACTGAGCAGGGCTCGCGGCACCATATCGGCGCTGACCTGGTCCAGGGTCACGGTGAGCCCCTGATAGCGATAGTCGATGTCATTGAGGGTGATGCCGCTGAGCAGGCTGCCGTGCCACTCGCCCAGGCTGAGTTCGCCGGGGATAAAGGGGGAGGCTTTTTCCAGTAGCCAGCGGTTGCCGGTGGCGGTGCCCAGCAGCAGCGTCAGGCCCAGCAGACAGGCCAGCAACAGGCTGAGTAATACCAGCAAGCCGCGGGCCAGGACGGAGCGCAGGGCAAAGCCGTTTTGAGGTTCGCGCCCGATCACAGGTCCGGCCCCATGCTCAGGTGCAGGCGCCAGTCACGGTGCTCGTCTACTGCCCGGGCAATATCCAGGCGAATCGGCCCCAGTGGTGAGCGCCAGCGGATGCCGATGCCGGCACTGTGGCGCGGTTCGAAGGCATCGAAATCGTTGAAGGCATTGCCGGCATCGGTGAAAGCCGCCAGGTGCCATTTCTCGGTGAGCGGGTGATCGTATTCCAGGCTACCGGTGGCCAGGTGGCGCCCACCAATGACCTCACCGTTGCTGTCTTCCGGGCCCAGGGATTCATAGGCGAAACCGCGCACGCTGGAATCGCCACCGGCGAAGAAGCGGATGGAGGCTGGCAGTTCGGTCACATCATTGACCTCGGTGTAACCCAGATCGGTGCGCATCAAGACGCGCCCGCCCAGCAAGGGAAAGAGAATCTTGCCGCCGCTGGTGAGCTGCAAAAAAGACGCTGTGGATGACAGGTTCTGATCGGCGAACCGCACGGCGGTGTTCAGGCGCCACCCGAAAGTGGGGTAGACCGGGTCGTCGGCCTTGACGCGACTTAACTGGAAGCCGGGTATCAGCAGTTCGGCCTGATCCACCTGGTCGGCGATCTGGTAGGTCTCACGCAGGAATTCCAGGGAGGTGGTGGCCACCCAGCGATTTTCCAGTTCGACGATATAATCTGCCCCGGTGCTCCAGCGTTCGTTTTCATTACTGTCGGTGTTTTCGTTGACGAAGCTGGTGTGCAGGTCCAGCCGTTCATGGAGCGGGTCCTTCAGCGGGATCTGGTAACTGGCTCCGGCCCCTTGCTGCACTTCGGACAATTCGGTTTCCGCCCGGAAACGGTGTCCGGCCTTGTTGACCCGGCGATTCTCTACCCCCAGCCGAACCCGCGGCCCGGTATCGGTGCTGACGCCGACGCCGGTGAGCAGGGACCAGCGGTTGTTGTCCGTCAGGGCGATGCTGACGGGAATCCGGCGGGTGGTGTCGTTGGGTTCGCCTTTCTCTACCCGCACGGCACTGAAGTAACCGGCACCAAGAAAGGACTGCTGGGTTTCCAGCATGCGGCCACTGTCGTAGGGCTCGCCTTCCTGAAAGCTCACATAGGCGTTAACCAATGATGGATTGAGTACGCTGCCGCTAACGGTGATTTCACCGAAGTGATAGCGCGGGCCGCTGTCCACATGCAGCGTAATGCTGGCCCGGTGGGCTTTTGTGTCCACCTTGAGGGTGTGGGTGGTCAGCTCGCCGTGGACATAGCCGCGGCTGATCAGGTGCTGTTGCAGGCTTTTTTTCAGGTTGCTGTAGCGGTCGTGTTGCAGCCGTTGACCGGTGGCCAGCTGTGCCTGTTCCACCAATTTGGTGAACGCCGGGTCCTGGGCCGCATCACCGGTGATTTCCACTTGCACGTGTTTGAGTATCACCGGTGGGCCGGTGTTCACGTCCAGGGTCACGCTGACGCAGTCGCCGTTTTCATCGGCGGAAAGGGAAAGCTGGCTGTCGTAGTAGCCCATGGCTTGCAGGGCATCGGTACTGTTGGCAATGATTTGACGGCGGATCAGGCCGTATTGGGCTCTGGGCGGCCGGCAGGGGTAGCGTGACAGGTCCACCAGCGACTGAATGTTGTTGGCTACCGCCTCGCTGGCGTTGCCGGTGATGTGCAGGTTTGGCGTGTCTTTGGCGAACGCAAGGGCGGGAAATAGCATCAGCAGCATCAGGATGAACGTCTTGCTCTGCCGATTGTGGTATCGATGGTGCGCCAAGCTCTGCATCCCTGTTTACGTCAGCCCACAGTGTAAGCCAAGGGCGGGGGGAACGAGAACCTTAACTGCCTGGCGGGTCAACCTTGTGGTGCGGATTTTCTCGCTGGCTGTCACGTGAATAGTCGCTGGCACTGGGCCGTTTTTTCAGCCGGCGTTGCAGGGTGCGGCGGTGAATTCCAAGGGCGTCTGCCGCCCGTGAGATATTGCCGCCGTGGGTGTCGAGGGTGCGCTGGATATGCTCCCATTCCAGCCGCTGCAGTGAGGGTGGGCTGTCTGGCAGGGGCAGGGCCTGGCTGGCCGGGTCGGCATCCAGTGCCTGCAGAATATCGTTGGCGCCAGCGGGTTTGGTCAGATAGTTATGCGCGCCACGGTGGGTGGCGGCGACGGCGGCGGCG
>NZ_LWFX01000177.1:0-845 GCF_001635175.1 Alcanivorax sp. HI0083
AGCGTATAATTCGACCCGGCCTTAAGAGCAATCTCCCTGTCCAGCATGTCGCCATCGGCATTGCGAACCTGAAAATCGACGGTTTCGGTATCAGCCGCCAGCTTCAGGTTCATCCCGCTTTGCTCATCGGTGGAATATCCCACATCTTCAAATAGCGGATCTGACGCCTTATTGGTGATCACATCCACACGAATACTTGCTGCATCCGGGTCGGTAAAATCCGTCAGCTGATTGTGAAAGTAGAGACTGGCCGGCGGACGCAGCAAATCTTCCACGTCATCATCGTCACCGCCACAGCCGGACAAGACGACTGCGCTGGCCACCGCCAGCATTCCGATCATTCGCATAGTTACTCCCAAGGCAAACGCAAAAAGGGCATCCTAATCACGAAGAAGCCCCACTTTTTGGTATTGGTTGGCAGTTCAGAGGTTTTTCGTAGCGAGAAGTTCCAGCCGTTCAGTTGCTGAACGGCTGGCAGTACAGGGAAATCTGGTCGTCGTCACTGTCGAATTCTGTGTACGCGATGATGGCGTCGTAGCTGCGGCCGCTGCTGACGCTGCAGCTCACATCATCGATGATCACGCCCTGGGTTTCGTTGTTGATGGTCACCGCCAGGTTGCTGCCGGCACTCAGAGACACGTAGCTGCTGCCGTCGGCATATTCCAGCCCGCTGACCAGTGCCTGGCCACCGGGGGTGCTACCGCTGGCGGTGACGCTCAGCTCATCCCCGGACAGGCGTGACAGTGTGTTGATAAAACGCACCCGGATCTGCCCGCTACCCACATCCATCTTCTGGTGACTGAAGGTTTTCAGTTGGCGGTTATCCAGGGTGGTGTCGCCCATCA
>NZ_LWFX01000178.1:0-793 GCF_001635175.1 Alcanivorax sp. HI0083
GGCCCGACGCCCCTTTCACCAGGTTATCGATCACCGACAGCACCACAATCACGTTCTCACCACGGGGCTGGTGCAGCGCCAGCCGACACATGTTGGCGCCCTTCACAAAGCGCGTTTCGGGATGACTCCCCAGCGGCATCACGTCCACGAAAGGCTCATCGGCATAACGGGCCTCGAATGCGGCCTGGATCTCTTCCAGTGGCGGCGCCGACTCGGTGAGCTGGCCGTAGAGTGTGGCATGAATACCACGGATCATGGGGATAAGATGTGGAACAAATGTAGCGCTTACCGGGGCACCCGCAATATCACCCAGTCCTTGCTCAATTTCCGGCAAGTGCCGGTGACCACTGGCGCCATAGGCCTTGTAGCTTTCCCCGGCTTCCGCCAGCAACATGGGCACCTTGGCACCCTTGCCGCCGCCACTGGCACCACTGGCCGCGTTGGCAATCAGTTGGTCCGGCTTGATCCAGCCTTTTTCCAGCAATGGCAGATAGCCCAGCTGAATCGAGGTGGGATAGCAGCCGGCGCACGCCACCAGCCGGGCATCACGAATTTTCTCCCGATTCACTTCCGGCAGGCCATATACCGCATCCGCCAGCAACTCCGGGCAAGCATGGGGCTCGCCATACCATTCGCTCCAGAGCTCATGATCGCGCAGACGAAAATCCGCAGACAAGTCCACCACCCGCACCCCGGCGTCCATCAGCTCAGGCATCATGCGCATGGCCACGTTATGGGGCGTGGCGAAGAACACCACATCACAGGCCGCCAGCCGTTTTACGTCCGGCTCGCT
>NZ_LWFX01000179.1:0-1167 GCF_001635175.1 Alcanivorax sp. HI0083
CGCGGCGGCCAGCTGGGTATTCAGGTTCACCTTGGCGATATCCACGCTGGCAGAGAGGGTCGAGCCCCCGTTGAAGCCAAACCAGCCGAACCAGAGTATGAAACCGCCCAATGCCACATAGGAAAGGTTATGGCCGGGAATGGTGCGTGGCTTGCCTTGGTTGTCGAAACGCCCAAGTCGCGGGCCTACCACCAGAATACCGGCCAGTGCACACCAGCCGCCGATACTGTGGACCACCGTGGAACCGGCGAAATCAATAAAGCCCATCTGGGCGAGCCAGCCATTGCTGTTCCAGGCCCAGTTGCCGAACAGCGGATAAATAAGGCCGGTGATCACCACCGCGCCACACAAATAGCCCACGTAGCGGGTGCGCTCTGCCATGGCTCCTGAGGCGATGGTGGCGGCGGTAGCCGCGAACATGATCTGGAAAAGGAGCATGGCCCAGGTACTGCCATCGGCCTGGTTGAGCATGAATTGGTCCTGCCCGAACCAGCCATTGGTGCTGGTGCCGAACATCAGCCCGAAACCCACGGCCCAGAACACCAGTGTGCCGACACACAGGTCCATGTAGTTCTTCATGACCACGTTCAGTGAGTTCTTCGCCCGGCTCAGGCCGCTCTCAAGCAGTGCAAAACCCGCTTGCATGAAGAACACCAGCGCCGCAGCGATAGCAATCCAGACTGTATCGGTGGCGGTCAGGGTGTCGGCGTTGGCGAACTCGGGAAGAATCAGCAGAGAAAGCCAGTGATAGCGTCGCAGCAGCATAGTGGTGAATCCCATTCGTCATTGGTGATGAGAAGAGGGGACTGCAACCGCTGTGCCAGCGCGTATAGCCGATAGAATCAGGGCTTCTTAGTTATTTTGTATTAACAGGCGCCCTGTTGTGGTGCTGAGGTTGTTTGTGGTGCGCGGGGTGCCCTATGCGGTGGCATCCACGGGCTGGCTTATCTGCCGGATAAGCTGGAGCTGTCGTTCAGATACTTTTTGCACCGACAGGCGAGGTCGCACCACCAGCTCCATGTCAGCAAATTCGGGGTGATGCTTGATCTGTTTCAGTGTTAATGGCTGAGGGTATAGGCAGGCAAACTGTATATCGGCCTGGTACCAGCGGGGCATCTCACGGGTGCTGCGTGGGTCATAGCCATCTGAAGCAGGGTCAAACTGGGT
>NZ_LWFX01000180.1:0-1126 GCF_001635175.1 Alcanivorax sp. HI0083
AGTGGTCAGCAGTGCCTGGGAAATACCACCAGCCAGCTGTGCCGCATCACCGGTGCCGTGAATCATGATCGCTGCAAACACATCGATCATGCCGACCACCGTGCCCAGCAAGCCCAACAGCGGAGTAATCGCCGCGATAGAACCCAGGGTGCTGAGAAATTTCTCTAGTTCGTGCACCACACCAGTGGCACTCTCCTGAATGCTTTCTTTCATGATGTCACGACCATGGCGAGCATTGGCCAGACCGGTCGCCAGAATACGGCCCAACGGCGAGCTGTCGCGCAGCTTCACCAGATTGCCTTCATTAAGCAAGCCGCGTTTCAGCAGCGTCTGCACCTGGGGCACCGTATCCGCCGGCGCTAATTTGCTGGGCCGCAAGGTCCAGAAACGTTCTACCACGATGGCCAGCGCCACTACCGAACAGATCAAGATCGGGAGCATCATCCAGCCCCCGGACTGCACAAGATCCTGCACCTTAACTTCTCCCCTTGCTCACAAATCGGGTTACCAAAAGCGCCAACGGGCCGGTCCATGCCAGGGCCGGGCAACCGTTTGCCGCCATTTTGTTATAAGCCGGCCATTATCGACGCCCCCCTGTCGAAACACAATCATGCCATCCAGGTCCGTGCGCAGAACTGTGATGCCCGCGCTGTCCAGCTTGTGCAGCACCTGCGGATGAGGGTGGCGGAACCGGTTACGGTAGCCGGCGCTGACCAGCGCAACATCGGGCTGCAGCTGACGCAGCAAGGCATCACTGGTACTGGATTTGCTGCCATGATGGCCTACCACCAGCAGGTCCACGGGCGCCAACGCCCCAAGCAAACGGTATTCCTCTTGGATGCCGATATCGCCAGGCAACAGGGCGGAACCAAATGGCCCATCAACATGCAGCACACAGCTGGCGCCGTTCCCGGCCGGCCCTGGCTCGCGGGGCCACAGCACCGTGAAGATCACGCCGTCCCAGCGCCACTGATCACCGGCCTGGCATAATTGGCTGCCTGGCACCCTGTGCGGCNCGCCGCTGAGCAACAGGCCTGGTGCCGGCAAGTCAGTCAGCCCGCCGGCATGGTCATTGTCGCCATGGCTGATCACCGTGCGGTCTACCTGCTGCCCCGTGACCGACAGC
>NZ_LWFX01000181.1:0-955 GCF_001635175.1 Alcanivorax sp. HI0083
ATGACCTGTTCCAGCACGGGCACCAGCGCCGCAGCTTCAGCATCCGCCTTCCCAGGCTCAACCACCAGCCGATCCAGGGCGGCAAAGTAAAGGCGCTGAGCCGCATTCCAGCGGCAATAGCCATCACTGTCATACGCCAGCAGTCGTGCCAGCTGCGCCTGCGTGTAGGCATAATCCAGCACCACCGGGGCAGAGAATCCACGCAGTAACGAGGGCGTCACACCTTCAGGCACCGCGAAAGACACGGTTTGTTGCACCTGATCCACAATGATGACCTGCTCACCCTGCCCGTTCGCGCCCAGCGCACAGGGCGCACCCTGTTCATCCAGCAGGGCCAGACGGATCGGGATCACCAGAGGCTGCTTGTCCTCCTGACCGGGGGTGGCAGGAGTATGTTGCCGAAAAGTGAGGTGATATTGCCCCTCACTGTACTCGTCGGTAACGGTCAGCACCGGCGTGCCCGCCTGGCTGTACCAACGTTTGAACTGGCCCAGATCACGGCCGGAAACGGCCTCCATGCTGGCCACGAAGTCATCACAGGTTACCGCCTTGCCATCATTTACCTCGAAATAATGATCTGTCGCCCTGCGGAAATTCTCCGCCCCCAGCAGGTGATACTGCATGCGAACAATTTCCGCCCCTTTTTCATAAATGGTCAGGGTGTAGAAATTATCAATTTTCTGGTATTCCTCCGGGCGAACGGCGTGGGCCATGGGCCCCTGATCTTCCGGGAATTGGTGGTTCACCAGGAAATCCACGTTCTCCACCCGCTGAACGGCAGCGGAATTCATGTCCGCCGAAAATTGCTGATCGCGAAAGACCGTAAACCCTTCTTTCAGGCTTAGCTGAAACCAGTCGCGACAGGTCACCCGGTTACCGGACCAGTTATGGAAGTATTCGTGAGCCACCACGGATTCCACCCGCTGGAACCCTGCGTCTGTGGTAGTCGAGGGGT
>NZ_LWFX01000182.1:0-789 GCF_001635175.1 Alcanivorax sp. HI0083
TCCGCAGTGTACACCTTCTTTGACCCCACATTGCCTGAGCGCAGCCTGGGGGTCATGGCGTTGCTATGGCAAATCGAACAATGCCAACGATTACAACTTCCCTACCTGTATCTGGGCTACTGGATCCGTCAATGCCAGAAAATGAGCTACAAAAGCCAGTATCAGCCCCTGGAAATTCTCGCCAGCGGGAGCTGGAAAGAGCACACCGCCCCCAGTAATTCCGGGGGTTAAGCCCTCGACCCAAGCCTTTTTCCAACTTCTTTTGCAGCCAAGGCCCTTTTACGGCACAATTGCGCGTCGCTAATAGCCGGTAACCCAAGGTATTTGTTGGATGGCGAAAGAAGAGCAAATCGAACTCGAAGGTGTCATCGTTGATACCCTGCCCAACACGATGTTTCGTGTGAAGCTGGACAACGGTCATGTAATTACGGCCCATATCTCCGGGAAGATGCGTAAGTTCTATATCCGCATCCTCACAGGGGATCGTGTAAAAGTGGAAATGTCTCCCTATGACCTCACCAAGGGACGCATCACTTTCCGGATGAAATAACCCGGAACGGCTCCGGCCGAATACACCCACAAAAAAACCCGGCATTGCCGGGTTTTTTTGTTGTCTGTGCGTTGATGGAAAACGAGCGGAGCGCCTTTCGTAAAAGAAAGGCGCCCGCCACTTCTGTTTACGCGGGCTCCGCTGTGGCCGCTTCCACGGAAAGCACCAGCTCCCCGTCTTTTTCGGTGATATTGACCTGCCCACCGGCACCCGCCAATTCGCCAAACAGCAGTTTCTCT
>NZ_LWFX01000183.1:0-700 GCF_001635175.1 Alcanivorax sp. HI0083
CCGCCGGACTCATTGGATTCCATGGCCGACGCGGGTACCAAAACCCCAAAGCGGTCCACGGGTGTTGACGGTGACCACTGATCAAAGCGGATCCATTCATCATCCGCATCCCCGGAACGGTGCACCACCGCGACAGATTGAATTGGCGAGATACCGGTAGCACTGCCCGGGCGTAACTGCACGTTGGCCGGCAAGGCATCTTCCAGCATGACGCCCTGCTCTACCTGACCACTGATCAGGAAGCGTCGCTCTGCCGGGGCGCTGCTGCCGGTATTCGTATAGCTGATGCTGTAGTCCAGCGATTGCCCTTCCTGGGCAGGGTTATCACAGCTCTGGCTGCTCGACTTGGTCAGATTCAGGAAGGCACCGGAGGCCACCGTGACACTGTCTTGCCCGGAGTCGAACACATCAACATCCGTTTGTGACTCGGCCAGTACCGATACTCTCAGCACATCATCCTGACCTTGCCCGGACGCCACCGTGCCAGCCACCACGAGGGAAAGTGACGCCCCGGCAGGCAAGCTCACCGGCGCCGTAATTTCCGGCTCACCGGCATCGACCACACCGTTGCCGTTCACATCTTCATACAGGCGCAAGTTCAGCAGATCACCATCATCGCCGGCACTGTTCACCGCCGTCAGGCTGTAGTCATCGTCCACATTGCCGGTATTGGTCAGAACATGGGGCAGGTTAACGTGCT
>NZ_LWFX01000184.1:0-1408 GCF_001635175.1 Alcanivorax sp. HI0083
TGCGGATACCGAGAATATTCTGCAGGCTCTCGGCGTAGGCGCCTACCTGGGTATCGCCCTGCCGTTCAGTCGCAGCCATGAGGAAGAGGCCGATCTGATGGGACTGGAGCTGATGGCCAGCGCAGGATTCGATCCACGGCAGAGCACCGAACTATGGAGAAATATGGCCGCCGCAGGGAGCGCCCAGCCACTGGAGTTTCTCTCCACTCACCCGAACCATGACAGTCGCATCGAAGCCCTTCAGGAACGTATGGGGGCGGTGTTGCCGCTCTACCAGCAAGTCACGCCAGTGAATTGCGAACGGTAAGAAGCAGAAGCGAGTCACGAGTTTCGAGTTGCGGAACCCAGACATGCTCAACAAGATTTCGCCTTTCGAAACTCGCTTCTCGTCACTCGAAACTTTCCTGGTCAGCCGCCCACGGCTTCCTTAACGGAAACCTTCTCGGTCGCCGGCTGCCAGTTGTAATCCTTCATGTTTACGGTCCAGGTGCGGGCCATGAACTGGAAGGTCGCGTGGGGCCACAGGGCGGTGTTGCGGCCATCGGCCTGTTGGTACCAGCTCATGCACCCGCCGTTCTGCCAAACCGTGCCCTTCAGCTCGTCCTGCAGCTTGTCATTGAAACGATCCTGCACGTCCTGCTTCACGTCCAGCCAGGCATCACCGCGCTTATCCAGCTTGGTGATGGCATCCATCACATAGCGCACCTGGCTCTCGATCATGAAAATGATGGAGTTATGGCCCAGGCCGGTGTTCGGCCCCACCAGCTGGAACATGTTCGGATAACCGCTCACGGTGGTGCCCAGATAGGCCTGCGCTGCATCCTTCCAGTCATCCTGCAGACGACGGCCCGGCAGACCGGTGATCTCGAAATCCTTCATGTAGATACGCGGATCCACGATGAAACCGGTACCCAGCACAATGCAGTCCGCCTGCTGCTCAGTGCCATCACTGAACACCACGCTGTTTTCCCGGATTTCCTTCACCCCTTCGGTGACCAGCTCCACGTTGTCGCGGTTGAAGGTGGGGTAATAGTTGTTGGAAATCAGAATCCGCTTACAACCCAGCGTGTAGTTGGGCACCAACTTGCGTGCCGTCTCCTTGTCCTTCACCTGGTAATTGATGAAGGCTTTCAGCGCCGGTTCGGCCAGTTTGGCCAGACGCGGATTGAAGATCGGCAGCACGCGCGCTTCGTTGCTCAGGTAAAGGCGCAGACGGTGCAGCTTGCGCAGCGCCGGGAAGCGGCGGAATACCCACTTGCTCAGGCCGGAATAAGCACGCTCATCGCGAGGGATAATCCACGGCGGAGTGCGCTGTACCACGGTCAGGTGGCCCGCTTCTTTTGCCACATGGGGCACATACTGGATGGCACTGGCACCGGTACCGATGGACACCACTTTCTTGCCGGCC
>NZ_LWFX01000185.1:0-824 GCF_001635175.1 Alcanivorax sp. HI0083
CAAGGTAGAGAACGGTGCCGTCTCCCCCCAGGATCTGGCCCAGCAGAAAACCGTGGTCGCCAATGTGAAAGCGCAGTTGCCGTCCTTGCGTCACCAGCTGCGGCAAAGCCGTTATGCGCTGGCGGTATTGGTGGGAGAAATGCCGCAGGCATTCCAGGTGGGTGGCGGCACCCTGAGCAATCTGCAGCTGCCGGAGATCCAGGCCGGTTTACCGGATCAGGTGCTGGCCCAGCGCCCGGATATTGCCCAGGCCCAGGCCAGCCTGATGGCTGCGGATTATTCTGTGGCCGCCGCCCGGGCGGACTACTGGCCCTCCATCACGCTCACCGGTAGTGGCGGTTATGCCAGCAGCGCCCTGTCGTCGTTGTTCAATGGCGATGCGGTGTACAGCCTGGGCGTGTCGTTGGCGCAAACCCTGTTTGATGGTGGTGCCCGCAATGCGCGGATCAATCAGAGCAAGGCCGCCTGGCAAGAGCAGGTGGCCAGTTATACCGGCACCTTGCTGGTGGCCCTGCAGGAAGTGGAGCAATCGTTGAGTAATGTGCAGGGGTTGGCCGAGCAGCAGCAGTATCGTGAAGAGGCATACCAGCAAGCCGAGGAAGCCTATCGGGTGGCGCAGGTGCGTTATCAGGAAGGCGAAACCGAGCTCACCGACGTGCTCAGCGCGCAAAGCAGTTTTAACAGTGCGCGCCAGAACAGCCTGGATCTGATCTACAACCAGTATCAGTCGCGCATCACTCTGTACCGGGTATTGGGTGAAGGGGGTGAGAGGGATGGAGGGAGCAAGGCACCTGCGGAACCCTGAAGTGCCCCTGGTTTGCCGC
>NZ_LWFX01000186.1:0-620 GCF_001635175.1 Alcanivorax sp. HI0083
TGAACGCGGTGGTCACCCGCTCACGCACCCCGGCATGGGGCACGATGGGTGGCGGATAATCCGGGGCCAGTAACGGTTGCTTCCAGGGCTCATGGATTTGCTTGCTGTCCAGCCCGTTTAGTTCCGGCACCCAGCGGGCAATAAAACGTCCCTGTGCATCAAAACGCTGGCTTTGGCGCACCGGGTTGAAGACCCGAAAATAGGGCACCGCATCCGTGCCCGCCGACGCGCTCCACTGCCAGCCCCCGTTGTTGGCCGCAAAATCCCCATCCAGCAGGTGTTCCATGAAAAAGGCTTCTCCGCGACGCCAGTCCAGCCAAAGATGCTTGCTGAGAAACATGGCTGTCACCATACGCAGCCGGTTGTGCATCCAGCCGGTGGCAACCAGCTGACGCATGGCCGCATCCACCAACGGGTAACCGGTACGCCCTTCGCACCAGGCGGTGAAGCGTTCGTCATCCTGGTCCCATTGCAACAGATCGGTTTCGGGTCGGAATGCCTGGCCGCGGCTGACACGGGGAAACTGCGCCATGATCTGCCGATAGAAATCCCGCCAGGCCAGTTCACCGATCCAGCACGCGGCACCGTCACGGCTTCCCGCATCTGCCATGGCCTGACTC
>NZ_LWFX01000187.1:0-9606 GCF_001635175.1 Alcanivorax sp. HI0083
GTGTGGGTGATAGCCCGCCGGTCAGCCTTTATCGTAAGATTGGCAATTGTGAACAACTTCAAAATTTCACGGTTGAGCCTGCGATAGGCCCGATGATCGCCTAGAATGGCGCAACCATTTTCCGGGGGGCGGGTCAGAGGCTGAGCCGGTGGCTCCGTGATCGGGCTGTAATGCTTTTACAATCAGGTTGTTATGATGCGTACACTCCTTGCTTCGCTGTTGGTCTTGTCGCCCTTTGCGGTGATGGCTGATCTGTCTTCCGGCAAGATGATCTATGGCTTGCACGAAAACGTGCATATCAAGGAGTTGGGCATTACCGTGCCTGCCAAACTGGATACCGGCGCAGGTTCAGCCTCCCTGAGCGCCCGTTATATCCGTACGTTTGAGCGCGATGGCGTGGAAATGGTCGAATTCGACCTGGCCATCGACCGCGATGATCGGGAAGACTGGGGTATTACCACGGAACAATGGGATGATGTGGAGCTGCCTTTATCGGGGCATGTGCGTATCAAGCGACGGGCAGAGAGTGTGTCGCCGGGTGATCGGGACTATAGCCGTCGTCCGGTGGTGACCCTGACTGTCTGCATGGGCAAGCGCCAGGAACAGATTGACGTTAACCTGACAGACCGCAGCGAGTTTCGTTATCCGTTGCTGATGGGTTCCGAAGCGCTGCAGGGCCTGGGCGCATTGGTGGATCCGTCGCTATCAATGGCGGTGGGCGAACCCGGTTGTCAGGCCAGTGAAGACAATAGTGAAGACAAGGTTGTCGAGAGCGACGACGAGACGATGGAGGCTGCCGAGGCGCTATAATGGGTTCTGTGAAGTTGCAAGCGCGGCTGCTTGCCGTTTTCCTGCTTTTGTTGGGGGGCGGCAGTATTGCTTACCAGTTGCTGGTACAAAATGTGCCGCTGAGCCAGGACGAGAAAGATCCGGTGTGGGTGGTCGATGCCCAAGTGTCTTTCTCGGCCAAGGCCAACAAGCCCGTCAAGGTGCGCATGTTCGTGCCGCCGCTGGGAGTGGGTTATACCACCCTCAATGAAAGCTTTATCTCCAACAATTACGGCGTGAACGTGAATGTGGAGAAGGGCAACCGGCAGGTGACCTGGTCGTCCCGTCGCGCCGAAGGCAACCAGTACCTTTATTACCGCCTCATGCTGACTCCGCGCTATGCGGATGCCCCGGAAAATGACCCCGGCCCCCAATTCCGCCCGGCTCCTACGCTGGATGGCCCGGATAAGCTGGCCGCCGACGCGCTGCTGGAGCCGATTCGCCAGCACTCGGCGGATGTGGAAACCTTTATCAGCGAGACCATCAAGCGGGTCAATGAACTGGAGAACGATAATGTCCAGTTGCTGCTGGGCAGCGATGTGAGCCCGGAGAACCGGGCCAATGTCATTGATTTGCTGCTGGCGGTGGCGCATATCCCGGCCGAGCCAGTCCATACGCTACGCCTGGCGGAAAGCCAGGAGCAGCAGCCGGAGCTGTGGCTGCGCAGCTTCAACGGCAAGAAATGGCTGTACTTCAATCCGCTCAATGGCCAGCAGGGTCTGCCGGAAGATCGTCTGGTCTGGTGGAGCGGCCCAGGGCCGCTGCTGAATATCGAGGGCGGCAAGTCTGCGGACGTGAGCTTTAGCGTGCACGAAAATGAAATGAGCGCGTTGCAGCTGGCCCAGTCCCTGCGTCTGAAAGACGTGAGCAGTTTTATCGATTTCTCCCTTTACGAACTGCCGTTACCTGCCCAGCAACTGTATCGCATTCTGGTAATGATTCCGGTGGGCGTCATGCTGGTGCTGTTTATCCGTTCGCTGATCGGCATGGAAACCCTGGGGACATTTACCCCCGTGCTGATCGCCCTGGCGTTCCGTGAGACGCAGGTAGTCTGGGGGGTATTGCTGTTTACCTCCATCACCGCCATCGGCTTGTCGGTGCGCTCCTATCTTGAGCATCTCAAATTACAGTTATTGCCCCGGCTTTCTGTGGTGCTGACCTTTGTGGTGATTGCCATGGCGTTGATCAGCCTGCTGGGCTACAAGCTGGGCATGGGCTCGGGTCTGTCGGTGGCGCTGTTCCCCATGGTGATCCTGACCATGGTGATCGAGCGGACCTCCATCGTCTGGGAGGAGCGTGGAGGCACCCAGTCATTGAAGGTGGCACTGGGCACGCTGGTAGCAGCCATTTTCTGTCATCTGCTGATGGTGTGGCAGCCGCTGGTGTATTTCGTGTTCACCTTCCCGGGCGTGTTGCTGTGCCTGGCCGCAATCATGGTGTTGATGGGGCACTACCGGGGCTATCGCCTCACCGAGTTGTTGCGGTTCCGTGCCATGGTGGACGGGGATAAGCGCTGATGTTCTGGTCGAAAACCCGCAAGGCTTTGCGCGCCCGTGGCGTGATGGGCATTAACCAGCGCAACGGCGATTATATCCTGCGCTATAACAAGCGCAGCCTGTACCCGCTGGTGGACGACAAGATCCAGACCAAGCAGATGGCGCTGGATGCGGGCATCCGGGTGCCGCACATGTATGGCACCATCGCTACCGAGCAAGGAATCAGTACCCTGCACCGGGTGGTGGAGCAGCACCGGGATTTTGTAATCAAGCCCGCACAAGGCGCTGGCGGCGATGGGATCATGGTGATTGCCGATCGTTTTGAGGATTATTTCCGCTCCGCCTCCGGGCGCATCATCACCACCGAAGAGCTGGAGCACCATATCTCCGGGATCATTTCCGGTATCTATTCCCTGGGCGGTCATCGCGACCAGGCGCTGATCGAATACCGGGTGCGTTCCACCGAACTGTTCAACCGGATCAGTTTCGAGGGGGTGCCGGATATCCGCATCATCGTGCTCAAGGGGTATCCGGTAGCCGCCATGCTGCGCCTGCCTACCCGGCAATCCCAGGGCAAGGCAAACCTGCACCAGGGCGCCATTGGCGTGGGGCTGGACCTGGCGTCCGGGGTCACTCTGGGTGGCACCTGGCATAATCTGAAAATCGAGCGTCACCCGGATACTGCGAACCCGGTGGCCGGGCTCACCGTGCCGGACTGGCAGGAGTGTCTGGAGCTGGCGGCCCGTTGCTACGACCTGACCGGCTTGGGCTATCTGGGGGTGGATCTGGTGATGGATCATGAGCATGGTCCGATGATGCTGGAGCTGAATGCCCGCCCGGGCTTGAATATCCAGATCGCCATGGACGATGGTCTGCTGCGCCGTTGTCAGATTGTCGAGAAGCAGCTTGAGGCCCTGAAAGACGAAACCCGTCCGGTGGCTGAGCGTGTGGCATTCTCAAAACAACAGTTTGCGGTTGCCGGCCCGGTGGCGGCGCAAGAAGAGTAACCGTGAGCAAGCGGCAAGCCTGTCGCTTTCCTGCCTTTGCAAGCCGCTTCAGCGAATCCCTTCCCCCTGTTGGTTGCCCTGCCAGAGTAGTGTGATCAATGGGTCCTGTGGGTTGCCCAGCACACTGTAGAACCGGTACTCCGCTCGCATTGTCCCTCTATCGTCTCGCAGATCAATGGTGGCCAGGCCGTGGGTGGCACGGGTGAAGCGTTGCTGTTTGCTGGGAGGGCCCAGGTCGTTGTTGATGCTGGCGGCCCCGGAAATCAGCTGGCGGGTGCCCTGGTATTCTCCCTCGTCGGACAGCACGTGGTCATGACCGCCTACCAGCAAGTCCAGGTGGCCGAGTAGTTTGGGCTTGAGTGACAGGTTGATCATCTCGCCGGCGTCACCGTGGGAGCCGGTGCTGAACATGGGGTGGTGAGCAAAGCCCAGGCTGAAGCGGCAGCCGTGCTGGCGAGCTGTATCCTGGGCCTGTTCCAGCCAGCTGCTCTGGCGGCGGAAGTAATACCATTTTTCGAACCAGGTGGTCTCCAGGCTGAAGGCACAGGCGTCCGGCCATTGTTCAAAATAATAGAAGTGAGGAAAGTGGACTTGCGGGTAGCGTCGCGCCACTTGCAGCCAGGCCTCGCCGCTGCCTTTCCAGTCATGGTTGCCCAGCACCAGATAGAAGGGGATGCCCGCGTCCATGGCCGGTTTCATGGGAGTGAGAAAGCGGCTTTCCAGCAAGGGGTCGTCGGCACTGGTGATGCCATCCGGATAGACAAGATCGCCCAGGTAGCGGACCTGGTCACATTCCAGGTTCACCAGCGCCTGACCCATGGCCATGGACGGTGCATTGCCCCAGCCGCCATCTCCCACAGCGCAGATTCGCTGCCCGGCCAGGGGCTCCTGATGAACCAGCCAGGGGCCGTGGGGGGTATGCCACCACCAGCCCAGCGAAGCAGCGATCAGGGAAAACAGTGACGCCATCAGCAGCCAGCGAAGTCTTGGGCGCATAAAGCAAAGCAATTTCAATTACATGGGGGGCCGAGTGTGGCGGACCGGCATGACGGTGAAGTGACAGCCGGTGGGTGCGGCGGCCATCGGGAGGATGCGCCCTGGGCCCGCGATTGCTATACTGCGCCGCCCAATTTTTGAGCTGTCCCCACAGCAACGCAGGTTTTTCGATGACAGAGGCAAGCCAACCAATCAAGCGCCGCGCCATTGCTCTGGTGTCCGGTGGACTGGACTCCATGCTGGCGGTGAAAGTCATGCAGGAGCAGGGCATCGAGGTGGAAGGGGTTAACTTCTACACCGGCTTCTGCGTGGAAGGGCATACCCATGCCATCCGCAAAAAGGACAAGGACAAGGAAAAGCGCAACAACGCCTTGTGGGTCGCGGAGCAGCTGGGCATCAAGATGCACATCATTGATATCTCCGAGGAGTACAAGGATGTGGTGCTCAACCCCAAACACGGTTATGGCGCGAACCTGAATCCCTGTCTGGACTGCAAGATCTTCATGGTCAACCAGGCCACGCTGATGATTAACAAGGCCCGCGAACTGGCGGGTGACCGGGGCTTCGATTTTATTGTTACCGGTGAAGTGATCGGTCAGCGCCCGAAGAGCCAGCGCAAGGAGACCATGCCGATCATCAGCCAGGAGTCCGGTGCGGATGACCGCTTGCTGCGCCCGCTGTGCGCCCAGAACCTGCCGCCCACCCTGCCCGAGCGCGAAGGCTGGGTTAACCGGGACGAGCTGCACGACTTCTCTGGCCGCAATCGCAAGCCGCAGATGGCGCTGGCCGCCAAGTTCGGGCTGGATGACTTTGCCCAGCCCGCCGGCGGTTGCTGTTTCCTGACCGATGAATCCTATTCCAACAAGCTGGCCGACCTGTGGAAGGCTCGCAACGAGCGCCGTTACGAGTTGGACGACATCATGCTACTGAAAGTGGGGCGTCACCTGCGTCCGCAGCCCCATTACAAGCTGATCATCAGCCGAGAAGAAGGCGAAAACCGCTTTCTGGAAGGCTATCGCTACCAGTTCACCAGCCTTACTACGGTGAGCTGCCCGGGGCCGTTGGCACTGGTGGATGGTGAGTTTGGCAGCGAGGCGGAGCTGGAGCAGGCGGCTGCCATTGTGGCCCGTTACTCCAAGGGGCGGGTTGACGAGACGGTGACCCTGGAAGTGCGTAGCCCTGATGGGGTCGCCCGGGAGATTACCGTGGCGCCGGCACAGCCGGATGCGGTACTGGCCAGCTGGAATGTGGGTTGATTCGACGATGACCTCTCCCCTTAACGAACTGGATGTGCGTCGGCTGCTGTGCCCCATGCCGGTGATCAAGACCCAGAATAAGGTAAGAACCCTGGCCACTGGCGATACGCTGAAAGTGGTCTGCACCGACCCTGGCGCGTTGAGCGATATCCCGGCCTGGTGCCGAATTAACGGCCACGAGGTGCTGGAAATGGGCGAGCAGGGCAACGAAGTTTTTGTGGTGCTGCAAGTGGGCGAAGATAACGGTGCACTGTTTTAGTGCTTCGCACTTATTGAGTGCACCGTTGCTGTGCACCAAAATGAATCATCTTCCCTGGTTTCTGCGATTTAGGCGGAGAATGCGCTAAAAAAGGGCTGGCACGGTATTTGCCTCCCTATTGGCAAAGCTGGCCCAGTGGCCGAGAATACCGGCTCCTTGTGCTGCCCTTACCCAGAGCGGTACGACGAGTCAGAGACAAACCCGCTGTTCCTTAGGAGGACGCAAGATAATGTCTGTTAAGACCCTCAAACTGATCAAAGAAAACGATGTGAAATGGGTGGACCTGCGCTTCACCGATAGCCGTGGTAAGGAGCAGCACGTAACCCTTCCGGTTGGCGAAATCGATGAAGATTTCTTCCAGGACGGCAAAATGTTCGATGGTTCTTCCATCGCTGGCTGGAAAGGCATTAACGAATCCGACATGGTCATGATGCCGGATGACGAATCCGCTGTACTGGACCCGTTCACTGACGTTGCCACCCTGAACCTGCGTTGTGACATTCTTGAGCCGAACACCATGCAAGGTTACGAGCGCGACCCGCGCTCCGTTGCTCGTCGTGCCGAGGAATACCTGAAATCCACCGGTATTGCTGACACTGCGCTGTTTGGTCCGGAGCCGGAATTTTTCGTATTTGATTCCGTGCAGTGGAAGTCCGACATGCAGGGTTCCATGTACAACATCCACTCTGAAGAAGCGGCGTGGGTATCCCATGAAGATTTTGAAGGTGGCAACATCGGTCACCGTCCGGGCGTGAAAGGCGGCTACTTCCCGGTTCCGCCGGTAGACAGCCTGCACGATCTGCGTGGCGCAATGTGTTCTGCCATGGAATCCATGGGCCTGAACATCGAAGTGCATCACCACGAAGTGGGCACCGCAGGCCAGTGTGAAATCGGCGTTGGCGCCAACACCCTGACTGCCAAGGCAGACGAAGTACAGATCCTCAAGTACTGCGTACACAACGTGGCTCACGCCTACGGCAAAACCGCTACCTTCATGCCCAAGCCGCTGATCGGTGATAACGGCTCCGGTATGCACGTGCACGTGTCTCTGGGCAAAGACGGCAAGAACCTGTTTGCCGGCGACGGCTATGCTGGCCTGTCTGACGAAGCGCTGTATTTCATCGGCGGTATCATCAAGCACGCCCGCGCCCTGAACGCCTTCACCAACGCCTCCACCAACGCCTACAAGCGTCTGGTGCCCGGCTTTGAAGCCCCGGTAATGCTGGCCTATTCTGCCCGTAACCGTTCTGCTTCCATCCGGATTCCGTTCGTGAACAGCGCCAAGGCCCGTCGTATTGAGGCTCGCTTCCCTGATCCGTCTGCGAACCCGTACCTGTGCTTTGCGTCCCTGCTGATGGCTGGCCTGGACGGCATCAAGAACAAGATGCACCCTGGCGATGCCATGGATAAAGACCTGTACGACCTGCCGGCTGAAGAAGCGAAAGACATCCCCACCGTGGCGCACACCCTGACCATGGCGCTGGATTGCCTGGAAGAAGATATGGACTTCCTGACCGAAGGTGACGTGTTCACCAAGGATATGCTGGAAGGCTACATCGAGTTGAAGCGTGGCGAGATCGAGCGTCTGAACATGACCCCGCACCCGGTTGAGTTCGATATGTACTACTCTTGCTAATTTCCTTCGGGAAGCAGCAGAAAAGAGGCCCCCGCTAGTCGGGGGCTTTTTTTTGCCTGAAAAAAAGCGTGCTATTTTGTGCACTTACCCCTTTTCTGGGCGCAGCAGTCAGGCCAGAATCAAGGACAGTCATAGGGAGATAACAATGAAGAAGTCGCTGATTGCCGTTGTTGCCTTGGGGTTGATCTCTGGATCAAGCCTGGCGGCCACCGCGGAACAGGAAGACGGGGCCAGCCGGACAGAGGCTTCTGATGCGCCGGCGTCGAAGATTTACCGGACCACCGATGAAAAAGGCAATGTGGTATTCACGGATCAGCCTGGAGAGAACAGCCGCTCCGAGGAAGTGAAACTGAAAACCACCAATACAGTGCCAATCAAGAAGGTGGAAATGCCGGAGGCGGTGTCGGCGCCAGAGGAAGAGGCGGCGGACCCCACGGTGGAGGAGTACACATCGCTGACCATTACCTCCCCGGAAAGCGGCTCCACACTGCGTAACCCGACTGATGCTGTGTATGTGTCCGTGAACCTGCAACCTGGGCTGCAGCCCGGTGATAGCCTGGTGTTGCTGGATAATGGCGCAGAGCAGCCTGCGATGCAGCTGGATGCGCCGGAACGTGGGGTGCATAACCTGATCGTGAAAGTGGTGGGCGAGGATGGCGAAACCCGTATCACCTCCGAGCCGGTGGAAGTGTACATTCACCGCAGCACGGTCAGTGACTTCCGCAACTTCCCCGGTGGTGGCAGTAACGGTGGTGCTGCGCAAGTCGGTGGTGCAGCCGACCGTGGTGGCTCGGCCAATGTGGGTGGCAGTGCGTCAACCGGGGGCGCTGCCAGCGTGGGTGGTGGTGCAGATCGGGGCACCGCGGCCAAGCCGGCAAAACCGAATCGGAGCATCCGCAACAACTAATGGTGCACCTTAATGGTGCGTCCTGCCCTTCCTTCCCTTTAAACTCATCAATAGCAGGCTTTTACGCCTGTGCTGCAGGCCGCTGATACCCGCTTTGTCGGGCTGATCTACAGGTGGCCTGATAATTGCTTGTGCCCTGTTATGGGCCAATTTCTGATGGGTGACATTACGTTGCACAAACGACTACTGGATCACCTGCGTACCGCAGTGATCATGCTGGACGATGCCCTGTGCGTGCGCTACCTGAACCCGGCGGCGGAAATGCTGTTGGCGACCAGTACCAGCCGCGCCGTCGGCCAGCCTCTGCCCGGTTACTTTTTCGATGATGAAGAGGCGCGCCTCGCCATTCAGCAGTGCATTGATGATGAGCACCCCTTCACCCAGCGCGAAGCGAGGCTGTCGGTGGCGCCGGGCCATGAAATCATGGTGGATTATTCGGTCAGTCCGATTAACGAGCCGGGCCAGCCTTTGTGTCTGTTGATGGAAATGCAGTCGCTGGATCGCTTGCTGCGGATCAGTCGTGAAGAAGCACTGATCCATGCGCACCAGGCTACCCGGGCACTGGTGCGGGGTGTGGCCCATGAAATCAAGAATCCGCTGGGTGGCATCCGCGGTGCGGCCCAGTTGTTGGAGCGGGCGCTGCCTGATCCGGAGCTGACCGAGTATACCAAGGTCATTATCGATGAAGCCGACCGGCTGCGGTCGGTGGCAGATCGTATGCTCGGCCCGCGTAAGCCGCCGGAGTTCCGTGCCGTAAATGTGCACGAGTGCCTGGAGCATGTGCGCCAGTTGTTGCTGGCGGAATACCCCAAAGGCGTGGCGATCTGGCGCGATTACGACATCAGCTTGCCGGACGTGATCGCCGACCGGGACCAGCTGATTCAGGTATTACTGAACCTTATCCGCAACGCCACCCAGGCGTTGCTGGAATCGAAGACGCCGGCACCGCGCATCACCATGCGTACCCGGGTGTTGCGCCAGTTCACCATTGGCGCCCAGCGTCACCGTTTGGTGCTGCGCATGGACATTATCGATAACGGCCCGGGCATTGCCGAGGATGTGCAGGAAACCCTGTTCTACCCCATGGTCAGTGGCCGTGCCAGCGGCACCGGGCTGGGGCTTTCCATTGCACAGTCCATCATCAGCCAGCATCAGGGGTTGATTGAGTGCGAGAGCCAGCCGGGTGCCGCTGGCACGGCCACTGACCATGGGGTAGAACAG
>NZ_LWFX01000188.1:0-576 GCF_001635175.1 Alcanivorax sp. HI0083
GCTGACGGGTACGGATTCGCTTAATGGCAATGCCAAGAGCCGCTGAATAATGCCTTGCAGGCTCAGGCTTTCAGGCTGGCTCACAATCCAGGCGCAATTTTGACGGTGTGTCCACTCATCAGAAAATTGCAACAACGAGTATGTGCCAGCCTGAAAGCCCCGGAGAGCGAGGCGTTATTCAGAGGCCGCCTAAGGTGTGAGGGTGGAGGTCGATGTACCATCGCAGAACGATCAATATTAATCGGGTAGTGAAGCTATTGCAGGGCGCCGCCCGTTCCGGTGCCAGCATTCCCGAGATTCTGGACAAGTGTAATATTCCCCGGCAAGTACTGGATGATCCGGATGGGACCATTGAGAGGGATACCTTTATCCGGATGATGTTGCTGATCATGACTCAGACCCAGGACGAGTTTCTGGGGTTTGGTCAGGGCCGAAAATCAAAGCCCGGCACCTTCTCCATGATGGCTCATGCGGTGATCAACTGCCCGAACCTGGGGGCGGCGGTGGAGCGGGGTATTCGCTTCTACGACTTGTTCGAGCTAAGCCTTCAGTCACGCATTGAGCGTGATGGCGATG
>NZ_LWFX01000189.1:0-914 GCF_001635175.1 Alcanivorax sp. HI0083
CCTGGTGGGGGAGCTGCCAACGCCGCTGCGTAGCGCCTACAGCGCCAGCAAGCACGCCTTGCATGGCTTCTTCGAGTCCCTGCGGGCGGAAGAGTATGATCAGGGCATCCGCGTGACGCTGGTGATGCCCGGCTTTATTCGCACCCAGGTGTCGATCAATGCGCTCACCGCGGATGGCTCTCGCCAGGGCACCATGGATGCTGCCCAGCAGACCGCCATGGCCCCGGAAGAATGCGCCAAACGGCTGGTAGAGGCCGTGCAGCGGGGCCGTGATCAGGTTATCATCGCCGGCCGCGAAGGGGCGGGCATCTACCTGAAACGCTGGGCTCCCTCGCTGTACCGTAGACTGATCCGCAAAATGAAGGTCACCTGATGTCACAGGACAACACCGATACCAAGAAACGTACCCGTCTTAACAAGCTGCAGAAGAAACTGCGGCGGGAAACGGGCCGCGCCATTGCTGATTTCAACATGATCAGTGAGGGTGACAAGGTGATGGTGTGTCTGTCCGGCGGCAAGGATTCCTACACCATGCTGGAGATTCTGCGCAATCTTCAGCACTCCGCGCCGGTGAATTTCGAGCTGGTAGCGGTGAATCTGGACCAGAAACAACCCGGGTTCCCGGAGCACATCCTGCCCGAGTACCTGGAAAAGGAAGGCGTGGCGTACCACATTCTGGAAAAGGACACCTATTCCATCGTCAAGGAGAAGGTGCCGGAGGGCAAGACCACCTGCGGCCTGTGTTCACGCCTGCGCCGGGGCAGCCTGTACGGGTTTGCCGAGGAAATCGGTGCCAACAAGATTGCCCTTGGCCACCACCGGGATGACATCGTCGAAACCCTGTTCCTGAACATGTTCTACGGCGGCAAGATGAAGGCCATGCCCCCCAAGCTGCGCAGCGATGACAACCGCAA
>NZ_LWFX01000190.1:0-692 GCF_001635175.1 Alcanivorax sp. HI0083
ACGCGCCAGCTCCACCAGCTGTGCCTTATCCACTGAGGGCGCCTCTGCGGTGACCATGGCATCCCAGGCACTGCGCGCCAGTACACTGTCACGCTCATCGTCATCCTCGGGCAGCGGCGCGCTGACCAGTGTTTCCACATCGCGGTCATAGTCAGATTCGTAACGGCGGATCAGCTTGCGGCGCCATTTCTTTTCCAACACGGCCGCATCAATACCCGGCCAGTCATCACCGGCCACATCGTCCCCAATCGCCTGATCGGCAAGCGCGGTGCGATCTTCTGCACTGACGGTACCCACCAGCCCGATGTGCAGGTGCGGCTTTTCAGTGAGCACCTTGGCCAGGGCCTGCAAGGAACTGGAGGTTTGCGGCCCCACCTCGGCGGTGCCGGGGTCGAACACAATAGTCTCCAGGTTCTCGCCACCGGCCAGCCCGGCCAGCACGGAGAACGGCGCCGTGGCCGCCTTGACCACAATGTTGGTCAGCACTTTCAGAATCATGCCGCTGACACTGAAGCTGGGATCATCCAGGTCACCGGACATTTTCACCGGCAAGGTAATNTCACCGGAACGACTACGCAGCACCGACAGGCCCAGTTTTACCGGCGCCCTCACCGCTTCATCACTGGGCACTTTTTCGCCCAGATAGAACTGGTCCGCAAGAATGTCGGAGACACTGTTCAGATGGTTCTTCT
>NZ_LWFX01000191.1:0-884 GCF_001635175.1 Alcanivorax sp. HI0083
ATCCCGGCACCGCTTCGCGACGACATTCTCGCCCTGTGCCAGCCGGGCAGTAACGAAATCGACCGGGCCGGCCGCGTCAACCTGCAGCTGGCCGGACATTACGCCAACACCTGCCAGACCCTGCTCACGCAGGCCGGCATAACCCCGGACCAGGTCCGTGCCATCGGCTGCCACGGGCAGACCATTCGCCATCGCCCGCAACCGCCCGGCTTCAGCGTACAACTGGGCTGCCCGGATTCGCTGGCCGTGGCAACCGGCATCCCCGTGGTCAGCAACTTTCGCAACAAGGATATGGCGCTGGGCGGGCAAGGCGCCCCGCTGGTGCCGCCCTTTCATCGACAGTTATTTGCCCGCCCTGATCAACGCATTGCCGTGATCAACATCGGCGGCATGGCCAATGTGACCTTGCTGGATACCGGCCAGCTCACCGGCGGCTTTGATACCGGCCCGGGCAACGTGCTGATGGATAGCTGGATTCAACAGCACTACCAGCAAGCCTACGACCGCAACGGTGACTGGGCCGCCAGCGCCCAGCCCGACAGCACCCTGCTCACTACCCTGCTGGATGATCCGTATTTCCATCAGCCGCCCCCGAAAAGCACCGGACGGGAACGCTTCAGCCGCGACTGGCTCAACGCCCAACTGGCTAACCACTCGCTCCCTGATGACGTCATCCAGGCAACACTGGCAGAACTCACCGCCCACTCGATCAGCGATGCACTTAACAACTTCCAGCCCGATCACGTACTGATCTGTGGTGGAGGCGCCCATAACCGGCACCTGCTGGAACGCCTTCAGGCATTACTCAACACCCCGGTCACCAGCACCGCCGAGCACGGACTGCACCCGGACTGGGTGGAAGCCGCCGCGTTTGCCTGGTTGGC
>NZ_LWFX01000192.1:0-649 GCF_001635175.1 Alcanivorax sp. HI0083
GTGGGTGGTGTTTGGCCTCAAGGCGGCCATGTTCCCGCTGTACTTCTGGTTGCCCGCTGCCTATGCCAGCGCCACTGCTGGGGTGGCGGCGCTCTTCGCGATCATGACCAAGGTGGGCATCTACGCCATGGTGCGGGTGTATGCCCTGGCGTTTGCCGATGGCCCCTTTGCCGGGCTGGGGCTGCAAGCGTTGTGGTGGCTGGCGCTGGTGACACTGGGGTTGGCCTGTATCGGTGTGCTGGGTGCGAAGCGGTTGGGCACGCTGGTGTCCTATCTGGTGGTGATGTCGGTGGGCACCTTGGTGGCCGCACTGGCCTTCGGTCAGCTGCAGGCATTGGGGCCGGCGCTGTACTACCTGCTGCATTCCACCCTGATTTGTGGCGGCTTGTTCCTGCTTACTGATCTGATTGCCCGCGGCCGTGGCGAGGTGGCGGATTGCCTGCAGATCGGCCCGGCGATTCTTAATGGCGGCCGGCTGTCGCTGTTGTTCTTTGTGGCCGCCATTGCCGTGGTGGGGCTGCCGCCGCTGTCCGGGTTTGTGGGCAAGGTGGCGTTGTTACGCAGCGTGCCAGACCCGACCTACTGGGTGCTGCTGTTGATCGCCGGGTTGTGTGGCCTGGTTGCCTTGAGCCGGGCTGGTTCCACCCTG
>NZ_LWFX01000193.1:0-1095 GCF_001635175.1 Alcanivorax sp. HI0083
CTTCGGCCATGGTTGGGTAGTTGAAGGTGGTATCAATAAAGTACTCCAGCGTGTTGTTTTCACCGGGTTGACGCATGATGGCCTGACCCACGTGGACAATCTCCATGGCTTGATAGCCAAAACAGTGGATACCCAACACCGCCAACGTCTCACGATGAAACAGAATTTTCAGCATGCCTACCCGCTCGCCAGTAATTTGCGCCCGGGCCAGGTTTTTGAAGAAGGCCTGCCCCACGTCATACGGCACTTTGGCTTCGGTCAATTCCTGCTCGGTCCGCCCAACGCTACTGATCCCGGGAATGGTATAAATGCCCGTGGGCACGTCTGTTACCTGGCGCACTTCGTCACCAGCAATGGCGGCGGCACAGAAACGCCCCTGATCGTAGGAGGCGCTGGCCAGTGATGGCCAGCCCACCACATCACCCACGGCATAGAGCGTGTCCATCTCAGTCTGATAGCGCTCATTGACCTTGAGCTGCCCACGACTGTTGGCTGCAACCCCCACATTTTCCAGGCCAATATTCTGGGTGTTCCCGGAACGGCCGTTACACCACAACAAGGCATCCGCGCGCAGTTTCTTGCCGGATTCCAGCTCCAGCGTTACGCCCTCGTCATCCGCCGTCACCCGTTTGTAGTGTTCACCCTGGCGAATGGTGCAGCCTTGCTCACGCAGGTGATAGCTGAGCGCATCGGAAATTTCCGTATCCAGAAAATCCAGCAAGTGCTCACGGGAGTTCACCAGGTCCACCCGGATGCCAAGCCCGGTGAAGATGCAGGCATACTCCGAGCCGATGACCCCGGCACCATAGACTAGGATATGCCGCGGCGTATGGTCCATGGTCAGGATAGTATCCGAGTCGTAGATGCGCGGATGAGAGAAGTCCACGTCATCCGGGTGGTAGGGACGTGATCCCGTAGCGACCAGAATATTGCGGGTTTTCAGCAAGTGCTGGCGGCCTGCATGGTCATCGACCCGCACTTCTTGCGGTGACAGAATCTCACCACGACCCCCGAACACGGTAACCCGGTTACGGACATAAAAGTCCGTTCGAACCTGCACCTGAGAGTCTATTACCTCGCGGGTGCGGGCAATCA
>NZ_LWFX01000194.1:0-670 GCF_001635175.1 Alcanivorax sp. HI0083
TCTGGCTGCGCTACAGCGTGGTTTGGATGAGGCCTTGGTGGTATTGGCTCCCGAGCTGAAAATTCGGCTCAGGCTGCAAACAGGGCTGCAGAAAGATGAGTCCTATGGGCAGGCCCTGGAGCGGCTTCAGCCAGATGATCTACGGCGTGGCTTCAGCCAGGCTGGATTCCATCGCAGTGATATTCGTATTGAAAGTCATGGCGTTGTGGCCCGCGACCGTTTATCCCGTGGGCAGGCCAAATTGGTGGCCTATGGCATGGTGTTGGCCCAGTTACCGTTGATTAGCCAGGCTGGAAAGGTTTGTACGCTGCTGGTGGATGATTTGGCGGCAGAACTGGATGAAGAACATCGTAATCAGTTGTTGGGGTATTTGGCGACTACGGGCCACCAGACACTGATTACAGCGTTGGATATGCCCCAATGGGCTGCCATCGTGAATGACAATAACGCATTACAGGCGGTGGATAGCAAAATGTTCCACGTGGAACATGGCAAGCTGCGCCCCCTCACCGAGAGCAAATAAGGAAATACCATGGCAGAGAAGAATTACGATTCATCCAGCATTAAGGTGCTGAAAGGATTGGATGCCGTACGTAAACGTCCGGGCATGTATATCGGTGATACAGATGATGGCACGGGTCTGCACCACATGGTGTTTGAGGTCGTGGAT
>NZ_LWFX01000195.1:0-924 GCF_001635175.1 Alcanivorax sp. HI0083
GCCCGGCAACGTGCGGGAACTGGAAAACGTGATTGAACGGGCCGTTATTCTCACTGAAGAAGACGGCATCGGCCCGGCCCAGCTGGGCCTGAACCCCAACCGCGCGCCCCAACGCGTCAGCCGGGCCAGCCTGGACCCCAGCGAAGACCTGTCACTGGAAGATTATTTCACTCGCTTCGTGATGGAAAATCAGGACAGCATGACCGAGACCGAGCTGGCGCAGAAACTGGGAATCAGCCGGAAAAGCCTTTGGGAGCGGCGTCAGCGGCTGGGCATCCCCCGCAAAAAGGCCAGTGCACGTCGTTGAATAAGAATACAGCATCGCTTGCCATTGACCGGCAAAACCAATCCACACGTCATTAGAGTCAAACGCAAAAACGTTAATTCGGGACACGGAAATCGGGAGCAGGACCCGAAACAACCTAAAAGCCGAGCAAGTGTTACCGCTCTACACAGGAAAGTAACACAAGCGTTACCTGGATCCGGCCGCATTTAAGGTGTTTTTTGCAAAACACGCACAACCCAATGATTTAAATGGATTTTTTAGCGTGTTGCATTGGCAGGGGTGGACGGGCACTATGAATCCCACGCCAGCAAACAAGAAAAACAGCGGCGTAAAAGCTCAAACAATAACAACAAGAAAGAAGAACAATAATTTCACGAGCCAATGCAGTGCTGCTGCAACTGATGATTGCAGCGACAAGGCAGAAAACAACACAAACAATAATAACAACAGAATCAGCGCAAAATATGGGAGTCACAACTTCGGTTGTGGCTCCTTTTTACTTTCTGGCCGGGCATTTTATCCCATTACCTTGGCCGGTGCCGGCCCTTACGGGCCAAAGACATCTCAACTGGCGAAAAAAAGTGCTACTATCGCCGCCTTATTGCTCATTTTGAGGCCGAATTTTTCGCATGCCCTGC
>NZ_LWFX01000196.1:0-783 GCF_001635175.1 Alcanivorax sp. HI0083
CCGGCCTGGTCGGCTCAGGCTTTGCACATACAGCGCCATGTCCCGTACTGCTTCATCGGTGTTGCCGATGGCTGCGGCCATGGGGGGCATGGCTGCCTTGCGCCCTTTGGTGATGGAGGTGACGATCTGATCCGGCTCGCCACCGTACAGCCAGTCGTCATCGGTCAGGTTGGGGTAGCCCTTGGCGCCACGGGCATCGGAGCCATGGCAAATGGCGCAGTTGTTCGCGAACAGGCGACCCCCTACTGCCAGCGCTTCCGGGTATTCCACCAGCTCCTCGATGGCGACTTGCCCATATTGCTCGAACAGCGGGCCAGTGCTTTTTTCCATCACGGCCACTTCTTTCTGATACTGGTTATCGCTGGTCCAGCCCAGCACCCCGTCGAACTTCCCGAAGCCGGGGTACAGCACCAGATACACGGCAGAGAAAATCAGCGTGCCGATAAACAGGAACAGCCACCAGCGGGGCAGGGGAGCGTTGCGCTCCTGAATGCCGTCGAAGCTGTGGCCCGTGGTCTCCTTGGCGGCTTCCTCTGCAGAAATCTGGTTATTCCACAGCAGCAGGCCGCCGCAACCCAGCAGGTTGATAACGACGATGACGATAATGAACCAACTCCAGAAGTCACTCATTGCTCGTCCCCCTTATCAAGGTTCCCGGCTGTTCGCTCGTCCGCATCCAGCGCGATATAGCCGAGCTTTTCGTAATCTTTTTTGCGACTGGGGCGATACACCCACGCCGCCATGGCAACAAATGCCAGGAAGAACACCAGGGTAAACAGGGCG
>NZ_LWFX01000197.1:0-927 GCF_001635175.1 Alcanivorax sp. HI0083
GGCAGACATCAACGACCTGCCGGAAACCAGCGTTGCCGTAAAACGGTGAGCTGCGCCTGGTACACCAGCTTCAGCAAACCGATGCCCTGAAGAAATTCGAGGCCTCAACCCGGCATAAGCTTGCCGAAACGCTATCGCCCCTTATGTCAGCCAGAGTGCTGCGAGACAAGCACGCCACCGCGCTGGATAAGCTGATCGCCAGCATCCAGCGCTGCCTGGTGGAGCAGGCCAGTTGTTTTGAAGATGGTCGGGATGAATTCCTGGCCGAACTGGACAAGCTGGCGGTGAATATCCAGGCCGTCCGGCAGAAAGATGCCCTGATCGCCGACGTACGCAGTGCAGACTTCTGGCAGCAGCCCAGCATCGAGAAACTGGAAAATGCCCGCAGCGGGTTGCGCGGCATCATGAAATACAAGCAATCCGGCGGAACAGGCGGCTACACCACGCCTTCTACCGGTACGTCTGATGGTGGAGTAGCGGAAGGGGAGCGGCAAGTCACCATCGCCGGTGCCAACGAAGCCATGATCTACCGTCGCCGCCTGAAAGGCATACTCGATGACATGCTGGCCGCCAACCCGGTCTTGCAGAAAATCCGCCAGGGCGAGCCCATTGCCGTGACGGAGCTGGAAACGCTCACCTCCACCATCCTCACCAGCCACCCCGGCGTCAGCCTCGAAGTCCTTAACGACTTCTATGGCCGTACCGCCGACCAACTGGCTGTCACCGTCCGGGAAATCATCGGGTTGGACCCGCAGGCAGTGGAAAACCATTTTAAACAGTTTCTTCACCAGCACCCCAACCTCACTGCCCAGCAGGTGCGTTTCATGAACCTGCTCAAGAACCACATTGCCCAGCATGGTTCCATCGTCGTGGACAAGCTCTACGAGGCACCGTTCGACAGCATCTCCCACGAGGGCATCGACGGCG
>NZ_LWFX01000198.1:0-18422 GCF_001635175.1 Alcanivorax sp. HI0083
TGCCGCTCAACCCGCTGTACAACGAAGGGTTGCGCCACTACCTGCAGAATTTTTCGCCAAGCGAGCCCTCGCCGCTTACCGATTTTGCCGCCGCCCTGACCAGTGCCAACGGCGTAGAGCTACAAACCATTCTGGAAACCGTGCCGCTCAAGCCGCGCATGGAAAAAGTCCTCACTCTGGTAAAAAAGGAGCTTGAGGTTGCCCGGCTGCAAAGCGAAATTTCCGATGAGGTCAACGAGAAGGTCAGCCAGCATCAGCGCGAATTCTTTCTCCGCGAGCAACTAAAAATCATCCAGCGGGAACTGGGCCTGAGCAAGGACGATAAAACCGCCGAAGCGGACTCCTTTCGTGAACGCATGCAAGCCCTCGCCCCTCCCGAGCCGGTACAAAAACGCTTCGACGATGAATTACAGAAACTGTCCGTGCTGGAAACCGGCTCGCCAGAATACGGTGTGACCCGTAATTATCTCGACTGGCTGACCAGCGTGCCCTGGGGCCAGTACAGCGATGACAATCTGGACCTGGGCCATGCCCAAACAGTGCTCGGCGAACACCACAGCGGGCTGGATGATGTGAAAGACCGCATCATCGAGTTCCTCGCCGTGGGGGCCCTGCGGGGCGAAGTGAAGGGTTCCATCATTCTGCTGGTGGGCCCGCCCGGGGTGGGCAAAACCAGCATTGGCAAATCCATCGCCGATGCGCTGGATCGCCAGTTCTACCGCTTCAGTCTGGGCGGCATGCGTGACGAGGCGGAAATCAAGGGGCATCGGCGCACCTACATCGGCGCCATGCCCGGCAAACTGGTCCAGGCGCTGAAAGAAACCGGCACCAGCAACCCGGTGATCATGCTTGATGAAGTCGACAAGCTGGGCCAATCGTTTCAGGGCGACCCGGCTTCCGCGCTGCTGGAAGTACTCGACCCGGAGCAAAACCAGGATTTCCTGGATCACTATCTGGATGAACGTCTGGACCTGAGCCACGCCTTGTTCATCTGCACGGCCAACACCCTGGACAGCATTCCCGGCCCCCTGCTCGACCGCATGGAAGTGATCCGCCTGTCGGGTTATATCACCGAAGAAAAGGTCGCCATTGCCCGGCAACATCTGTGGCCCCGCTCCCTGGAACGGGCCGGCGTCAAGCCGGGGCAGCTGCGCATCAGCGACAGCGCCCTGCGTCATGTGGTGGAAGGCTATGCTAGAGAAGCCGGGGTGCGGAACCTGGAAAAACAGCTCAACAAGATCATCCGCAAAGCCGCAGTAAAACTGTTGGCTGGCGAGAAGAAGCTCAGCATCTCCGGCAAGAACCTGACCGATTTCCTCGGCCAACCGTATTTCCAGACAGAGAAAACCCAACGCGGCGTGGGCGTGGTTACCGGACTTGCATGGACATCCATGGGCGGCGCCACCTTGTCCATTGAAGCCAATCAGGTACACAGCAAGCAACGGGGATTCAAGCTGACCGGGCAACTGGGCGACGTGATGAAAGAATCCGCCGAGATCGCCTACAGTTACGTGGCGAGTAATCTGGCGCAGTTTTCCCTGGATCCGGCGCAGCTCGATGAGGCCTTCCTGCACCTGCATGTACCTGAAGGGGCTACGCCCAAAGATGGGCCCAGTGCCGGCGTCACCATGGCCACCGCCCTGCTCTCGTTGCTGATGAAAAAACGGGTACCGCGCAAGGTTGCCATGACCGGGGAGCTGACCCTCACCGGTCAAATATTGGCGGTTGGCGGCATCCGCGAAAAAGTCATTGCGGCACGCCGCGTGGGGATCAAGGAAGTGATTCTTCCGGAGGCCTGCCGTCGGGATTTTGATGAACTGCCCGACTACTTGAAACAGGGACTCACCGTCCACTTTGCCGAACAGTACAGCGATGTCTTCCACATCCTCTGGGGCTGACAATGCGTCCTACTACATTGTCCCCCTGTGCCACGAGCGCGTGGGGACGGTGTATCGGGATGCCCACATTCTGCTGATCAACAAACCCGCATACCTGTTAAGCGTTCCTGGCCGTGCGCCGGAGAACAAGGATTGCGCGGTCCGCCGCTTGCAGGCCCAGTATGCAGACATTCGCCTGGTACATCGTTTGGACCTAGATACCTCGGGGATCATGGTGTTTGCTCTCACCGCCCAGGCGCAAAGCAGACTGAGCCGGCTATTCCAGCTTCGCACGGTGCAAAAACGCTATCAGGCCGTTGTGCATGGTCTTGTGGAGCACGACAGCGGCAGTATCGACCTGCCGTTGATTGCGGACTGGCCAAACCGCCCCTTGCAGAAGGTCTGCCACGAAACCGGTAAAAACGCCTTAACTCACTACCGGGTGCTGGAGCGGGACATTCCCGGCAACCGGACCCGGTTGCTGCTCAGTCCCGTCACCGGTCGCAGCCACCAGCTGCGCATTCATTGTCGCGAGCTTGGCCACCCGATCATCGGCTGCGACATGTATGCCCCACCCGAAATCGAAGCCCTCAGCCCGCGCCTGCTGCTGCACGCCGAATGGCTCGCGTTCAATCACCCCGTCACAGGCCTGTGGCAGGAATTCACTTCCCGCTGCCCATTCTAGTTCAGGTCCACTCTTCGCCGTAATCGTGAAACAGCTCGTCACCGGCCTTGATTTTCTTCAGCGCCACCACCGTCAAATCATCATAATAGGCAACATTGGCGCGCTTGTTATGATTGATGAAACGTAAATCGCACAACACCCGATAGCGCTCCTCGCCCTCATCATCCAGCCACAACACATAAGGGCCGCTACCCTTTGCAGGCTTAACCTTGCACTGCCCCAATTCGGTATTGCGGGCGATATCCCGGCTGGCAAAAAGCCCCCGGCCGTGGACCTCACTGTTGCGGACTTCAACCAGATCATCGCGTAAATAGTGTTCAGACATGTTTGCGCTTTACCTTGGGAACCTCTGAATAACTCCTTGCGTACTCAGCGTGGCCTGAAGCGTGCAGCTGTTGAGTCTTGTCTTGACGGACAGGGTGGCTCCCTTTCCTAAAGGCAAGGCGCAGCAGATGTGCGCTTCAGGCCACGCCCTCCGGGTCTTCCAGGCTGGCCCGCACTCGTCGTTGCGTTTTTTCGATGGATGGACATATCTCGATCCCAGTTAGGGGACACCTTCAAAATCGCGCCTAGATTGCGAGCCAGCCTGAAAGACTGAGCATGCAAGGAGTTATTCAGAGGTTCCCTTGCAGTGATTACCATGGCATCTTGCCAGAAAACCGATAATGCTGTTAATAGCCGGTTAAGGCCCCTTAACGGCCCAGGCAGACGTTTTACCGGCCACTTGTTGCAACCTTGCGACAACGCCTTCGAACGGGCATCACAGCCCAGCCTACAGGGACAATGTTGTGAACCTTTTGCACACAGGCAAAGATCTACTGCGCATGAATGAACTGGCGGCAATCCTGCTCAAATACGGGTTTGCGGACGTGATTCGGCGACTGGGGCTTTCCACCCCGGTAGAGCATGCGGGGAAGCTGGTTCGTAGCAGCATGAAGCCGGATATGTTGCGCATGGGCACTGCTGAACGCCTGCGCCATGCCATGGAGGAAATGGGCCCCACCTTCGTCAAGCTTGGTCAGGTGCTGGCAACCCGCGTGGACATGTTCCCCATGGACTGGATTGCCGAATTCGAGAAGCTGCAGGACCAGGCCCAGGCGGTACCATTCGATTCGCTCAAGGCTGACATTGAGGCCTCGCTGGGAAAACCTGTCGACAGCCTCTTTGCCCGCATAGATCCGGAGCCGATCGGTGTGGCTTCCATCGGCCAGGTGCATAGCGCACTGACTCGCCGTGGTCAGAAAGTGGTGTTGAAAGTTCAGAAACCCGGCATCCGTGACAAAATTGATTCGGACCTGCGTTTACTCGACCAGCTGGCCAAACTGGCCGCCGACAATTCCGTTGAATTGCGGCGCTACCGGCCTGTAGAACTGGTACGCGAATTCAAGCGGTCGCTCACCCGGGAACTGGATTTCACCATTGAAGCGCGCAACGCAGACCGTATCCGTAAGAACCTGCGACAGTTCAAGTGGCTGCAGATTCCCAAAGTATATTGGGACCTTTCATCTCCTACCGTGCAGGTGCAGCAGCATATCGAAGGCATTCCGGCAAAAGCCGTGGAGCGGCTCGATGACGCCGGGCTGGACCGGGAATTAATCGCACGCCGAGGTGCTCTGGCCGCCTGGAAAATGGCTCTGGAGGACGGCTTTTTCCATGCCGATCCGCACCCCGGCAACTTTATCATCATGTCGGGAAACCGCATTGCCATGCTGGATTTCGGCATGGTCGGCAAACTCAGCCACAGCCGCCGCGAGCAGATTCTGCAGATTACCCGCGCCGTGGTGCTGCGTGAGGCCGAGCAATGCGCCGGTGTACTGTCTGGCTGGTCCGACGGGCAACCCATCAAGTTCGACCAGCTTGTGTCCGACGTGGAAGACGTGATTAGCCAGTACCACGGCGTGTCCATTTCCCAGCTGGATATCACCGCCCTGCTCAATGACATCACCGCGCTGGTACGCAATCACAACCTGGTATTGCCCAGCGATATTGCGCTGTTTATCAAGGCCATCATTACCCTGGAAGGTTTTGGCCGACTACTGAACCCGCAATTCGACCTGATGAGTGAGGCCGAGCCGCTACTCAAGCGAATGATCCGCACACGCTATTCCCCGGTTCGCCTGGCAAAGAGCCTGAGCCTGCGAGCGCTCGATGTGGTCGACAAGGTCTATGCGCCGCCCCCCGTACCGGGCCAGGCCGCTCCCGGTGAGGCAGGCATTGATCCTCGTCATCTGGAACGGCTGATCACACGGATTGAACGCGGTCAGTACAGACAGGTCCAAACCCTGCTGGTAACCGGTGGATTACTGGCCGGCGCCATCATGTTGAGCGGCCGAGTGCCCCCTGCCCCTTGGGGAATCTCGGTGTTTGGCTTTATTATCTTTCTCTCAAGTGCCGGCTGGGCTGGCTGGCTAATGTTCGTGTCCCGACGTTTCCTTCGGGAATGGGAGTAAAATAGACAATGACGTTGCGTAAATTTCTCACCCTTGGCGTGCTTGCTGGCAGCCTCGCCGCCTGTGCCACCTCTCCACTGGGTCGCCAGCAGTTTCTGTTGCTGCCCGCGGACCAGATGGATGAAATGGGTGTCACCGCCTATTCCCAGATGAAAGATGAAAAACCGCTGAGCAGCAGCCAGCAGCAGACGGCTTATGTCCGCTGTGTGACCACGGCGATCACTGCCACCCTGGATGGCTCCCAGCAATGGGAAGTCAACCTCTTCCAGGACGACAGCGCCAATGCGTTTGCCCTGCCAGGCGGCAAGATCGGAGTGAACACGGGCTTGCTGAAAGTGGCCAACAACCAGAGTCAGCTCGCCACAGTGATTGGCCATGAAATCGGCCATGTGCAGGCACAACACTCCAATGAGCGCATGTCACTTCAATACGCCACCCAGAGCGGCATGCAGGTACTTGGCGCGCTTGCGGGAGAGGACAGCGCCACCAAACAAGGCGTATTGGCCGCGCTTGGCGTTGGCGCCGAATATGGGCTGGCACTGCCTTTCAGCCGCAAACATGAAGCCGAGGCCGATATCATAGGTCTGCAACTGATGGCACAGGCCGGCTTTGATCCGCGTCAGAGTGTATCTCTGTGGCAGAACATGAACGCGGCCAACGGCAACGAGCCGCCTGAATTCATGTCCACTCACCCCTCCAATAGCACCCGTATCAATGGGCTGCAGGCACGCATCCCGGAGGTTATGCCGCTGTATAACCAGGCGAAAGCCGCAGGCCGAAACCCGCAGTGTGGGTAAAGAATAGCTGCGAACGGCGAGCTGCCAGCAACGAGTAAAAAAACAAGATCCATAAAAGCAAAAAACGCAGCCCAAGGCTGCGTTTTTTGCTTTTCTAGAAGCTAGATACTAGAAGCTCATAGCCGTTAGCTGTAATACGCGTTGTCGGTCACCGAGTGGTCCGTCTTGTCCCGCACACCGGCCAGCTCTGGAATCCGCTCCTGCAGGGTTTTCTCTACCCCGTCGCGCAGCGTCACATCCACCACAGAACAGCCCTGGCAGCCGCCGCCGAATTCCAGCACGGCCACGTTGTCCTCGGTCAGTTCCAGCAGCTGCACACTGCCGCCATGGGCGGCCAGGTTCGGGTTGATCTCGGCGTACAGTACGTAGTTGATCTTTTCTTCGATGGTGGCATCTTCGCTGATATCCGGCACACGGGACTTGGGTGCACGGAACGTCAGCTGGCCTCCCATGCTGTCTTTCTTGTAGTCGATAACCGCGTCTTCTAGATAGCGAACGCTCTTACCCTCGATCCAGGCATGGAATCCTTCATAGTCATAGCGAACATCACTTTCTTCCTGTTCGCCCTCCGGGCAATAGGCCATACAGCATTCCGCATGCGGGGTGCCTGGGCGCTCGACAAAGATACGCACACCAATCTCGGCCTGATCCTGCTTGCTCAGCAAGTCACGCAAGTAATCCTGGGCGGTTTCGGTAATGTCGATCAACTGCTCTGCCATCATGATTCCTGGTCGGTATGAATGAACCCATACGCAATAAACAGCGTAAGAGGTAAAAGCGGCGGTGGACGCCGACCTCATTTCCTGACTATTTTAGTCAGGTACTCACCAGTTGCAATGGCGACGCCACACACTCAATTCAAGTCTGCCTGCATGATGCTGTCGCCAGGCCGCTCGCAGGGGTACAATATGCCCCCCCGGTGACGCGTGTGTGTTATACGCGGCCGGCATCCAACGTTTAGCCTTCAGCCAAAACACAGGATTACCCATGTCAGACCAACACCCCTCACAGGATCAGGCTCACGAGCCCGATGACGGCAAGCCCACACTCTGGCAGACGATTCACAGCATTCTGGCCGGCCTTCTCGGCGTGCAAAGCAGCAAAAACCGGGAACGCGACTTTACCAAGGGCGATGCGGGCAACTTTATCGGCGTGTATGTGGTGCTGGTTTTGGCACTGGTGATCGGCATGGTGGTGACCGTGAATCTGGTGCTGGATGCCGCAGCTAAATAGCCCTACGTAATAGAGATATGCCAAGATATTTCTTTTCACTATAAGGGCGCTTTGCTAGAGTGCCGCTCTGCTCCCTCCGGGAGCGACGCTTACCTATTGAATTTTAAGCATTTAAGGACGGTGATACAGTCCCATGTACGTCTATCAGGAATACGATCAACGGTTGCTGGAGGAGCGGGTGGCGCAGTATCGCGACCAGACCCGCCGTTTTCTCGCCAATGAGCTCAGCGAAGACGAGTTTCTGGCACTTCGCCTGCAGAATGGCCTCTACATTCAGCGTTATGCGCCCATGCTGCGTATTTCCGTTCCTTATGGCCTGTTGGCAAGTCGCCAACTGCGTCGTCTGGCGCACATCGTGCGGACCTACGACAAGGGGTTCTGCCATGTCAGCACCCGCCAGAACATTCAGCTGAACTGGCCTTCGGTTGAAGAAGTGCCGGACATTCTGGCGGAACTGGCCGACGTACAAATGCATGCCATTCAAACCAGTGGCAACTGCATCCGTAATATCACCACCGACGAATTCGCAGGCGTTAATCCCAAAGAGATTGAAGACCCGCGCCCCTGGTGCGAGATCATTCGCCAGTGGTCCACCTTCAATCCGGAATTCGCCTATCTGCCCCGTAAATTCAAGATTGCCGTGAACGCTGTACCCGACGCCGATCCGGCCTTGATCGGCGTGCACGATATCGGTGTGCAACTGGTCCACGGTGCCAACGGCGAAACCGGCTTCCAGGTATGGGCTGGCGGCGGCCTGGGCCGCACCCCCATGACCGGTGCCATAATCGGTGAATTTGTTCCGTGGCAGGACCTGCTGGCTTACCTTGAGTCTATTTTGCGGGTTTACAACAAGTACGGTAACCGCGACAACAAGTACAAGGCTCGCATCAAGATTTTGGTGAAAGCCTTGGGCGCTGAGAAATACCGCGAACTGGTGGAACAGGAATTCGCCGAGCTGAAAGGCGGCGAGATGACCCTGACCGCCGAAGAAGTAGCTCGTATCAAGGGCTGCTTCACCGACCCGGATTACCAAAGCGTCGATACGGCCGCGCTGGATGCCAAGCTGGCCGAAGACAAGGCCTTTAGCCGCTGGTTCCACACCAATACCCGCGCCCACAAACAGGCCGGTTATCGTGCCGTTACCCTGACACTCAAACGCACCGGCCGCGTCCCTGGTGATATCAGTGACGAGCAGCTGGAGGCCGTGGCCGATCTGGCTGACAAATACAGCTTTGGCGAGCTTCGCAACAGCCACCAACAGAACATGGTGCTGTCCGACGTGGCCGCCAACGACTTGTATGATCTATGGAAAGCGCTGGATGCACTGGGTTTTGCCACACCGAACCTGGGCCTGCTCACCGACATCGTGGCCTGCCCCGGTGGCGATCTGTGTGCGCTGGCAAACGCAAAATCCATCCCTGTTGCTGAATCCATTCAACGCCGTTTCGACGACATGGACTATGTCCACGATCTGGGCCCGTTGGACCTGAACATTTCCGGCTGCATGAATGCCTGTGGTCACCACCATATCGGCCACATCGGCATCCTGGGTGTCGACAAGAAAGGCAAGGAATTCTACCAGGTCACGCTGGGCGGCCGCGGCGACAAGCTGTCCCGTGTGGGCGAGAAAATGGGCCCGTCCTTCGAGTCCGAAGAAATCACCGATGTGGTAGAAAAAATCATCAAGTTCTATGTGGAAAAACGCCTCGAAAACGAGCCGTTTATCGACACCTACGAGCGTATTGGCATGGACCCGTTCAAGGAGCGCATCTATGGGTAAGGTAATCATTGATGGCGCCATCGTGGATAACCAGTGGCAACGCCTTGAGGGTGAGGCGCTGGAAGCTGAGCTGCCTTCCGGCAAGATCATTGTGCCGCTGGCCTACTGGCAGGCACACCGTGATGCCCTGCTCAACCGTGGTGATGTGGCCGTGTGGCTGGCGCCGGGCGAAGAACCGAAAGACCTGGAAGACGACCTGGCCGCCCTGCCCTTGGTCGCCATCCATTTCCCGGCATTCAAGGACGGCCGCGGCTATTCCTACGCTCGGGAGCTCCGTACCCGCTACGGCTTTAAAGGTGAAGTGAGAGCCACCGGTGACGTACTCCGTGACCAGCTTTTCTACATGACCCGTTGCGGCTTCAACGCGTTTGAAGTGCGTGAAGATCGCAGCATCGAAGAAGCACTTGAAGGCCTGAACGACTTCAGCGTCACCTACCAGGGTGACGTGAACGAACCACGCCCTCTCTATCGGCGCGGCTAGTCTTCAAAAAGCCTTCGTTCCGGGAAAACGCCGCTGTCGCATTAAAGCCAGCGGCGTTTTCGCATCCATACCAGTACCCCCACACTGACTACACCAATTCCCGCCATAAACCACCAGAACCCCGCAGGATCTTCAACACCTGGCAGGCCTCCCACATTGATCCCGAACAGCCCGGTAAGAAAACCCAACGGGAGAAACAACGCCGAGATCATCGCCAGTAGATACATGCGGTCGTTGATAGCTTCGTTTTGTACCGAGAAAACCTCCTCCTGCAACAAGGTGGCATGCTCACGGGCCGCATCCAGATCTTCCAGCAGACGCTGCAAGCGATCACCGGCCTCACGAAGCAACAAGGCATCGCCACCGGTGAACATGGTTTCGTTCTGCAACCGGGCCAACGCTTCACGCTGCGGCGCAAAAAAACGTCGCAACGTAATAGAGCGACGACGAATCTGGCTGAGACGTGGAGTCAGACTAATGGTCGGCGTCTCCTCAATGGACAATGCACAGTCCTCCACCTCGGATTCCAGATTTTCGATCACGTCTTCCATTCGCCAGATCAGCTGATCCACAAGCCGTGCGACCAGGCCCGGGATACCGACAGCGCCCTCACCAGCATCCAGCTCTTCTTGCACCGTCACCAGCGACAGCAATGTCCGTTTCTGGGTGCTGATCATGCCTTGGGGGCCGACCCACAATCGCAGGGCAATCATGTCTTCAGGGCGCGCTCCAGGGTGGAGGTTCACCCCGCGCAGATACACCAGCAGACCACCCGCCACCTCCGTGGCACGAGGCCGCGTTTCCATGGCGGTGAGCGCCGAAATCACCACCGGCGGAATGGATTGCCGCTCAAGCCACTGCTGACTCTGCGGCTGGGTATAATCCAGGTGCACCCAATATGGAGAGGTTTCGGTTAACGGCACCTGCGCATCAAACGCACTAGCCCCGCCCTGCCCATCCAGGCTCAGGGCTATTTTCAACCAGTGAGACTCGTTCATAAGCGTCCTTTACACTCAAAACTACATCACATCCTGTTACCCTAAACAGCATGCTTTAGCTGACAAAAGTGCACAAATAAAAAAGCGCGGATAAACCGCGCTTTTTACCTTTTGCCAGCTCTGTTTAAGCTCGGAGGCCTGCTATTGTCATGGCAGTTTCACTACAACTCGCCCGCGAACCCCGCCTGCCAGAATACGATCTATCCAATCGGTCACACCAGCAAGATCCGTTTCTGCAGCCTCCAGCAGCGCAAGCTCTCTCGGCATCCACTCATCAGCCAATAGCTGCCACATTTGCTGTTTGATCTCGCAGGGCAACTCAACACTATCCACCCCCAGCAAGTTGACGCCACGCAGAATGAACGGAAATACCGTCATCTCCAGTTTGGGTGATCCAGCCAGCCCGCAGCATGTCGCACTGCCACCATACTTGAGGCCCTTGAGGGCAGCGGCAAGCATCTCACCACCGACGCAATCCACCGCACCAGCCCATTGCTCTTTAGCCATCGGCTTGACCGCGCTTTCCAGAAACGCCTCACGGTCAATAATCCGCGCGGCGCCAAGAGCCGCCAGCCATTCACTGACATCCGTTTTACCGCTGACGGCGACCACCTCAAACCCCAGCTTGGCCAGAATCGCCACGCAGACACTGCCTACGCCGCCAGTAGCGCCAGTCACCAGCACCGGACCCTGATCCGGGTTAACACCCGTGTCGAGTAGCGATTCCACACTCAGTGCCGCAGTCAAGCCTGCGGTACCCAAGAGCATGGCATCACGAGGCGCCAGGCCATCCGGTAGAGGCACCAACCATTCCGCAGGCACGCGGATATATTCCGCATAGCCACCATCGGTGTTCATGCCCAGATCATAGCCGGTGCAAATCACTGCATCGCCCACGCTGAACGGGCCATCACTGGCCTCTTCAACCACACCCACGGCATCAATACCCGGCGTGTGGGGAAACTTGCGGGTGACGCCCTTGTTGCCGGTGGCCGACAGCGCGTCCTTATAGTTCAGGGATGACCACTGAACTCGTACCAATACACCGCCTTCACCCAGTTCACTCAGTTCGCGCTCTACCAGCGAGTTGGTATAGCCGGTATCCGTTTCGCGGGTTTGTAATGCCTGAAAACTCATGGGCCACTCCTCTGCGGTGCTCGGTATAAATAAAATTAATGGATCTGGCGCTGGCTACCACGGTGCCAGAATTTTTCCAGCACCCGATGCAAGGTTGCTTCCAGCGAGAATCCCAGCCTCTCGCCCAGCTTGCGCTTCGCTTCCCACTCGACCTGGTAGAGAGTCTGGCTGTCTTTGCGAAGTTGTAACAGCTCATCGCTGGTCATGATTTCATCAACAAGACCCAGCTCCTTTGCCTGGCTACCGAACCAGTGCTCGCCGGTGGCAACCTTGTCCAGGTCCAGCCCACGGCGGTTATCGCGCACGAAGCTTTTAAACAACTGATGGGTATCTTCCAGCTCTTCCTGGAACTTGGCCCTGCCTTTCTCGGTATTTTCACCCAGCATGGTCATGGTGCGCTTGTACTCACCGGCGGTCATCAACTCCACATCAATATCATTTTTCTTGAGTAGGCGATGAAAGTTCGGAATCTGCGCGACCACACCAATGGAGCCAATAATCGCAAAAGGCGCGGCGACAATACGATCAGCAATACACGCCATCATATAACCCCCGCTGGCGGCCACCTGATCCACCGCAATGGTCAACTTGATGCCCTGATTACGGATACGGCGCAGTTGCGAGGACGCCAGCCCATAGCTGTGCACCAGCCCACCCGGACTTTCCAGGCGAACCAGCACTTCGTCATCCTGGCTGGCGACCTGCAAAATGGCGGTAATTTCACGGCGAAGGTGATCCACGCCACTGGCCTGAACGTCGCCGTTGAAATCAAGCACAAACAGGCGCGGCAGGGTCTTGTCTTCGGTACCGGCTTTCTTTTTCTGCTTGGCTTCCAGCTTTTCCTGTTTGCGTTTGGCTTTATCAGCCTTCTTACGCTGAGCCTCCGGAATGATTTCCCTTTCCAGGGACTCCTTAAGATCGTCGAACTCATCATTGAGATGGCGGACTTTCAACTCGCCATCCTGGTCGCCCTTGCCCCGGTTACGCGACGCTGCTGCCGCAATGCCGCCCAAAATAAACAAAATCGCCACTACCAGGGTGGCGACTTTGGCCAGAAACATGCCGTATTCCATTAAAAACGCGATCACTGTTTATCTACTCTCCAGGGGATCCGGCGCGCGGCGCCAGTCAATTCAGGGAACTCAAACTCCCGCTGATTCTACATAAGCCAGAGCCATTGGGGTAATCAAGGGAGGACAAAGATCGGGCAGCGCAGCGCGTGCCAAGACAGGAAACACGCCAGCGGAGCATCCCCGCTGGCGGTATGGAGGATCAGTCCCAACCAGAAATGGCTTGCTGGGCACTGCCGTTCATAGGACGGGCCACCAGCCCGGTGGGCCCCACGTTGACTTGAAACAAGGCGCCATCGGCCATGGGCAGGTAAGCTGCGCTACCGTAGCGGGCATCAATAATCAGGCTCCAGCCTTCCTTTGCCAACAACCACACATCCAGGCCAACCGGGTCGCGGTGCAGGCTGTAGACCGTGCGGTCGCGGGAGCGCTCATCTTCCAGCGCATAATAGCGGCCCTGGATACGATCCAGTTGATAGCCCGGCTTCAAACCAAGCAAACTGAACGGCATCTTCCACTTGATGATCCGCGCATCCAGTTGCCACTGATCCCCTTTCAACCGGAAGTCCTCAGCACTCCCGTCCGTGCGGGTGACCGTGGCAATGAAGGATTGCTCACCGGATTCACGGAAACTGACCGTAGCCACCGAGACCTCCTGGGCATATTCCTTGTAGCCGTAAAGATTCAGCGCAAAAACGCTCATGTAGCCAGCCACTAACAGTAACAGCAGCCCTGCGGTGCCTTTCAGCCACTGCACCACCCACTTTTGGCGCAGCAATATCCAGGCGCCCAACAAGACGAACAGGAGACTGAAAGCGATAAGCACCAAGGGTGCCAAGGTGTAATTCATGCTCAAATCCTTCTAGAAACGCGCGATCCATTGATCTATCAGTGAACGGGCAATACTGCCCGGCGGCGGCACCATGGGAAGATCCTGATAATGAAACCAGGCGGCATCAACGATTTCGTCGTCATCAATGCGAATTTCTCCGCCCGCATATTCCGCCATGAATCCCAGCATCAGGGAATGGGGAAACGGCCACGACTGACTGTTCAGGTACTCCAGGTTCTTTACTGAAATACCACTTTCTTCCATAACCTCCCGCGCCAGCGCCTGCTCTGCGGTTTCGCCCGCTTCCATAAACCCGGCAAGGCAGGAATAAAACCCCTCGGGAAAACGGGCAGACCGCCCCAGCAGCGCGTGCTCACCCTTGGTGACCAGGGTAATGATGCAGGGAGTGATTCGTGGGTACTGGAAATAACCGCAACCGGCGCAGGTCATCGCCAGGTCACGGGGATGCGGTTCGGTGGGAGAGCCGCAACGACTACAAAAACGGTGATTCTGGCGCCAGCTCAAAAACTGCAGGGCCCGGCTGGCCATGGAAAATTCGGCATCACTGAGCGTGGCCCCGATCAGGCGGCGCAGTGGCACACGTTGTAGCTGACCATCATCGAATTCATGACGGGAGAGTTCGCAGACATAGCAGGGCTGACCGGAAAGAAAACCCAAAAAATGGTAATCCGGGTGTTGGCGAAGCCACTTGGCTGGCAGTTCCGGGAACTGCCAGCCCGCCTGGGTAGAAATGAGCACATCCTGATCATGGATGACATAACAGCGGGCGCTATCAGCGTCCTGGGGTTCCGGGCTGGAAAGATCAATCATGGCTGTCTCATGCGACGTTGTTCATGCGGCGTAGACTCAGGCGACTTTCGACACCGGAAAGCCTAATGCATTCATGCTTTCCTCAGCCACCTCCAGCACGCCATCACCAATGGGTTTCTGCTCTTCCATGCTTTCCAGGTAGTAATCCACCCCGGTCAGCGCATCAGCCAGGGTTTCCATGTTTTCCCGGGTCGGCACCTGATCACCGCTTAGCAGCCGGTTGCTGATGTATTTATGGCATGCCTCGGTAACGGCCTTGGCACGATCCAGTTCCAGGAACATCAGGCCACCCGCAATCGAGGCGAACGTGCCTGGCAGGTTGGACAGATGCATGGCATCCCAGTTGTTATCCATGAACGAGGAGATGGAGCGCTTGGCCAATGCCAGGCCGGCGCGGCACTCGCCCACCACCGTCATGCGAGCGTCATCCAGTTGATACAGGGAAATATTGGTGTTGTTGGCAGTGCGGTGGACATCATCTTCCGGGCTGATACTACGCTCCAGGCCCGCCACCACGTTTTCCACGATCAGCAGGTCATCGACCAGCCCATGAAAAGCCTCTCCTTCCACATTCTGATCTGGGGCCCATTTCGACACTTCCCGGGCGCGCAATTTGATTGCCCGGGATTCGTCATCCTTGTTGATCATGTCCAGGGTACTGCCCAGGCGATTCAGGCTGGCAGCAACCGACTGGTAATTGGTGTCGGCAACGCCCTGGGAAGCCAAATCCAGGCTTTCCTTCAAATCCGCAATTTCATCGCGCATGGCCGTGGCCACAGAACGAATCACCGAGCCGCTGGCACCGGTCATCAATGCCAGCTCACGCTGCAATACGGTGTCACTAACCTCGGACTTCAGACCAAAAGCCTGCTTCACATCGCCAATGGTGCCGCTATCTTCAGCGGATAGCGAAACGATAAACAGACTTTCCTTGATCAACAGCAGTGGCGCCTCTTCCGTCACCGCCTGGTCACCATCGTAAACCAGTTTTTTGAGCTGACGATCGAATTGGGATAGCAGGGCTTTACGAGCAGGCGTAATCGCCATCTGGTCGCAGTACATGGCTGTCAGTACGGCCTGGGCCACCCACAGAAAGCGGCTTAGACCGCATTGACCAGCCGCACGATCCAGGCGCACCAGCGCCCGGGCCATCAACTTGAGATTAGTGGCATTGCCTTGCCCACGCAGAACCCCCAGCAACCCGACCTGGTACATATGCCGCAGGCGACGGGACAGGTCTGACAGTTCGCTAACCGATAGCTCTCGCTGGGGAGCTTCAGGTGCACGCTGACGGGACAGGTCGGCACTAAAGAAATGGCTCTCCTGAATCAGGCCTTTTCCACCGGAGCGCCGCAGTTCATTAATCCCACCAATCAGCAAGGCAGGAAGTGTGCGGTTTTTCAGCTGCACATAGTCAAAATAACGGGTCAGCAGGACAATCGCATTACTCAACGCCTGGATGCGGGCCTCAGACACTTTTTCCTGTAGCTCCCGAGCGGCCAGCGCCATTTCTTCACTCATTAAAGCTGCTGCAGGCAGCTCAACCACCTGGCAGATACCGCGGAGTTGCTGAAAGGCTTGCGCGCAATGCTGCAACTCATCCTGGCGGCTATGGTCGTCCGAAAACGCTTCAAGCTGGTTTTCAGCTTCCGTCAGGGTGGTATCTATCGCTTCCTTGAGAAAAGTCAGGGAGGTGGTGTTTGTTATGGCAACCATGGACTCTCCGCAAGCACCAAACTGTTATTATCATCGGGTTCGTTCGTTAGGCGCGCAAACCCCCGGATACACCCGCAATCGTCAAAACAGGATTGTAAAACAAGGCGCATCAACTTTTGCACGTCATCAAAGACTGCGTCAACTTTCATTTGTAAGCAACTGATTTATTGATGATTTGTTAACCTGCCCACACTCCTCCCCGTGGCCAGACACGGTTTCGCGTTACGTGCGCCAACCGGCTGCGTCAATCCCTCCATTGATCCAGGGCAAATTGCCACCCCTTTGCACTGTACTGGGGCAAGCCAAGTCCTTATCATTGCCGCGCCCGAGTTTGGCGTGCTTCATCCGAGCTGGGCGCCCTTTCCCATTTGCCGTTCAGCAGGAACTCGTCATGTCAGCCACGCTAGGCCGCGCCTTTATTCAGAACTTCCTGGGGCAGGCCCCCGCCTGGTACAAATACACCATCGTTGCCTTCCTGCTGATCAACCCCCTGGTGGCCCTGGCCCTGGGCCCGGTGACGGCGGGCTGGCTGCTGCTGGCCGAGTTCATTTTCACCCTGGCCATGGCGCTCAAGTGCTACCCCCTGCAACCCGGCGGCCTGCTGGCCATTGAAGCGGTCATGATCGGCCTCACCTCCGCTGATACCGTGCTGCACAAGGTGGTGGGCAATATCGAGGTGATGTTGCTGTTGATCTTCATGGTTGCCGGGATTTTCTTCCTCAAAGATCTGCTGCTGTTCATGTTCACCCGTCTGCTGCTGGGCGTGAAATCCAAAGTGACGCTGAGTCTGCTGTTCTGTGCGGCCGCTGCCCTGCTCTCCGCCTTTCTTGACGCGCTAACGGTTACCGCCGTGGTCATTGCCGTATGCACCGGCTTTTATGGCATTTACCACAAGGTAGCCTCCGGCAAGACGTTCCAGCAGAAACACGACCACGGTGACGACACCGCCGTGGAAGAGCTGCACCGCGAAGACCTGCGTCGCTTCCGCTCATTTCTGCGCAGCCTGCTGATGCACGCGGCGGTGGGCACCGCACTGGGCGGCGTTTGCACCCTGGTAGGCGAACCCCAAAACCTGTTGATTGCCAACAAGGCGGGCTGGGAATTCGGCGAATTCTTCCTGCGTATGGCCCCAATTACCCTGCCGGTGCTGGCAATGGGTCTACTGACCTGCATCTTTCTGGAAATCAGCGGCAGCTTTGGTTACGGCGAAGACATTCCTGAGAAAGTGCGTGGAATCATGCGTCAGTACGCCCTGGAACAGGACCGTAAGCGCACCCCGCAAAACCGGGCGGCACTGGTGATTCAAGCCATCACAGCCGTGTGGCTGGTGATCGGTCTGGCCACCCACGCCGCTTCTGTGGGCCTGGTAGGGCTCACCGTCATCATTCTGGCCACCTCCTTCACCGGGATTATCGAAGAACATCGCCTGGGAGCAGCCTTTGAAGAGGCCCTGCCGTTCACGGCCCTGCTCACCGTGTTTTTCGCCGTGGTGGCGGTCATTGCCGACCAACAGCTTTTCGCGCCGGTTATTGAATATGTGCTGACCCTGGACAAACACGTTCAAGGCCCCGCCTTCTACATGGCCAATGGTGTATTGTCGGCAGTCTCTGACAACGTCTTTGTAGCCACGGTATATGTGGATGAAGTCGGGCAGGCCCTGCTGAAGAGTGAGATTGACCGGGATACATTCGATCTGCTGGCCGTCGCCATTAACACTGGCACCAACATCCCGTCTGTGGCCACCCCTAACGGTCAGGCAGCCTTCCTGTTCCTGCTCACCTCGGCACTGGCGCCATTGGTGCGGTTATCCTATGGGCGCATGGTGGTCATGGCTTTGCCGTACACTATTGTGATGTCGATTACCGGCCTGATCATGACGGCCACCGCGCTAGAACCTGCCACTAACTACATGTACGAGAATGGCTGGATTCAGCACCACCAGGTGGACGACCTGCAGGAAACACCGGTCATCCCGGGACACTGATTTGCCCCGGCTTGCCGGTGTAAAGAGGTGGAAATCGCGAAGCTAGAGGGCAGGAGCCCAGAAAATGCCACGCTAGCGGCATGGCCTGTTAATACAATGCTGTTGTTGTAACTGCTACTGCAGTGGCGTGTCATCCTCTGTCAGGCTCTGCCACACGGTAGGCCCACCATTCTTGCCCGCAATGGCGGTCAGCTTGTCGTTGTGGCGCTGTATCTCAGTTTCACTGGGACGAACGACGGCAAGCGCCGGGCGGTCTGCACTCAAACGTCTGATCGCTTCTGCAGTGGCATCACCTCCCTGTTCACTGCCATCGTTCCCGCCCAGAGACAGGCGGGTCTGCCCGCCGGTCATGGCCAGATAAACGTCCGCCAGAATTTCAGCATCCAGCAAGGCGCCGTGCAGTTCACGGTGGCCGTTTTCCACGAAATACCGACGGCACAACGCATCCAGGTTATTTTTCTGTCCCGGATGTTTCTGGCGAGCCATCACCAAGGTATCCAGGACCCCACAACGCTGTTCGATGGTCCCGTACCGGGCGCCAAGCCGGCGCA
>NZ_LWFX01000199.1:0-987 GCF_001635175.1 Alcanivorax sp. HI0083
GTGTTGGTGCTGGACCATGCCAACAAGGCTGGCAAGAAAATCCTCATGTCCGGTGGTGGTCGCTGCAACTTCACCAACCTGAATACCACACCGGAGCATTTTGTCTCCGCTAACCCGCATTTCTGCAAATCGGCTCTCAAGCGTTACAGTCCCTGGCACTTTGTGGAGCTGGTGGAACGTCACGGCATCGAACACGTGGAAAAAGCGCCGGGGCAATTGTTCTGTGCGGACTCCTCCAAAGATATTCTTGGCATTCTGCTGACGGAATGTGAGTGGGCCGGAGCCGAGATCCGCTTAAAGACTGATATTCGGCGCGTCAGACAAACGGCATCAGGCTTTGCGTTGAGCACCAGTGGGGGCAGCGTTCAGTGTACAAAACTGGTCGTGGCCTGCGGCGGCCTGTCGATCCCCACCATGGGTGCCACCGGCTTCGGGTACCAACTGGCGGAACAGTTCGGGCTGGACGTTTTGCCCACCCGTGCCGGGCTGGTACCGTTTACCCTGCAACCGGATGACAAGGCCTGGCTGGCCGCCCTGTCTGGCATCAGCACCGATGTGGTGGCGCAAACCGCAGGTGCATCCTTTGCCGAGCCCATGCTGATTACCCACCGTGGCCTGTCCGGGCCTGCCATGTTGCAGGTATCCAGCTTCTGGACGCCGGGACAGCCAGTGACGGTAGATTGGTTACCCCAGGTGGCGGACCCGTTTGCGCAGTTGGTGGAGGAGCGGCGAGAGCACCCTAATCGTGGCCTGGAGCGTTGGCTGCGCCAGTATTTCTCCCAGCGTCTGGCCGCTGCACTGGCCGATCAATTCGGCTGGCAGGGCAATCTTCAGCAGTTCAGCAATGAACGGCTGGCAAGTGTTGCTGCGACGCTGAAAGGCTGGGCGTTCAAACCCTCGGGCACGGAAGGCTATCGCACGGCGGAAGTGACCCTGGGCGGGGTGGACACCGATGCGATTTCCTCAAAAACCTTTGAAGTCAAAACG
>NZ_LWFX01000200.1:0-763 GCF_001635175.1 Alcanivorax sp. HI0083
CGGGGCCGGGAATGTGCGATATATCGGACAGTGCTGTAGGCCATCACGTTAATGTCAGGGGGTGTGACCGTTGTGGCAGTTTAAATAGGTTAGAAATTCAGCGCTGTTGGTGTCACAAAATTTCCAGCACCACCTTGCCCACCGATTTACCTGACTGTAGCAGTGCCAGCGCCGCATGAGCATCATCGAAGGCAAAGCGATGGCCCACATGGGGTGGAGGCAGGGCAATGGTCTGTAATTCGCTGAGCAAGGCCTTCATGCTGGCTTTCTGTTCCCATAGCCAGATCAGATTGAAGGCCATCACCGACCGGTTGCTGCTGATCATATCCATAACGTCATAGCGAGGGCGGCGCAGGTAGCGCCAGGCGGCTTTGAGGTAGTTGGGGCGGTTGCCGGTGGGGGTGAATTCGGCGGCGCCGAAAACCACCAGCCGGCCCATGGGGTTCAGTGCGGCAAAGCTGGCTTGCTGGACGGTGCCGCCGATGGCGTCGAGCACCAGATCGAAACGGTGGCCGGTTTCGGTGAGTTGTCGGGAAAAATCCGCTTGGCGTATCAGCACATTTTCAAAACCCATTTCCTGCAGCATCGCGGCTTTGTCGGGGCTGCCTACCGTTCCAACCGGGTTGGCACCCAGCAGGGTCGCCAGTTTCATGGCCTGCAGGCCGACTCCGCCGGCGGCGCTGTGAATCAGTACACGTTGCCCTGTCTGGATGGCGCCGAGGGTGGTCAGGGCATACCAGGCGGTGAGGGTCTGGGCCGGGAA
>NZ_LWFX01000201.1:0-678 GCF_001635175.1 Alcanivorax sp. HI0083
ATAGCCCCCGCAAGCTCACGGTGCATGATATGCAGGTTAAAATCCGTGTGCCCTTGCTTGGGGGGATTTGCGGCCCGGGGCCTGTGTCGCTGGTATGGCGTAATCCCGAGGCTTCGGCCAGCTTTGAGCAGGTTAGTTTGGGGCCGGATTGCGCCATGAACGGCACCATGCTGACTACGCCACAGGTGGATATCCGCCATCCGATGCAGACCGGTGCGGTTACACAAAGTGCGAGTTTGCCCTGAAGACGTATCAGCTTTGTTATTCCGGCCTGATCGGCGTTTCCCCTGCGCCCGTCCCCCCGCTATTATGGCCAGCTTGATGGGCTGCCTGGTGGGCGGCCACGGCACACAGAACAGGCAAGGATATAACAATGCAAAATGTGGTGGCGATTCCCGCAAACCCGGCGCTGGTGAACAGCACGGAAGATTTCATTCACGCTGTTGAGAATGATCGCAAGGACAGCGCGGAGAAGTTCATCCAGATGGCAGATCATCTGACCGACCGTGTTCTTAGTCTGTTCCTGGTGGAGCCGGCGAACATGACCGAACTGTCCGGAGGCCAGAAAAAAGTCATCGATTTTGCCGTTTCTACTGCGGGCAAGGCGTCCAGCATGCTGACTCGCCAGATCTTCAAGAAAATCACCAGCAAGGAATTTGCACCGGTACTGGCGAACGT
>NZ_LWFX01000202.1:0-1231 GCF_001635175.1 Alcanivorax sp. HI0083
CCTGAGTAACTCTCTGGTGTTGCCGGAAGTGCTGCGCTTCAATTTGCCCAAGGCGGCGCCGCTTTATGCCGAGCTGGCACCCATTCTCAGTGACCGCCCCTTTGCTGACCATGACGATGGCGCGGGAGTATTGGTTGCGGCGCTGGAGTCGCTGATCAGTGAGGTGGGTCTGCCAGTGCGCCTGCGCGATGCCGGGGTCACCGAAGACAGCCTGGAAACCCTGGCCTCGGATGCCATGCTCCAGCAACGGCTGCTGGTGAATAACCCCCGTGAAGTGACCGAGGCGGATGCCCTGAATATTTACAAGGCAGTATATTGATTCAAGAGACGCAACAGGTGATATGCAGCACTTCAGGAAATAACACGAATGAGTAGTGATAAACCAAGCCGTCCTCAGCGTGAGGAATACGGCTACCTTTGCCCGGTGGATAGTCGCTGGAGCGATAATGATATCTACGGCCACATCAACAACGTGGTCTATTACAGCTATTTTGACTCCACCATTAACCGCTACCTGGTCGACGAAGGCGGACTGGATATCCACGAAGGCGAACACATCGCCTATGTGGTCAGCTCCGGTTGTGACTATCTGGAAGCGGCAGCCTATCCGGAATCATTGGTGGTGGGGATGAAGGTGGACAAGCTGGGAAACAGTTCTGTGCGCTATGGATTGGCACTGTTCGGCAGTGAAGGCCCGGCCAAGGCCACCGGTTTTGTGGTACACGTGTTCGTGAATCGAGCAACAGGGCGACCCGTCGCCATTCCTGATGCCTTGCGCGAAGCGTTAGCGCGACTGGCACAATAGTGTGCGTTATCGTTATCTGAAAAGGGTGATACCCAGAAACAGCTTGCTGATAATGTAGGTCGACTTAGGCGTAGCCGTAAGCCGACAATCAGCCGTTTGCGTTGCTTTGCGTGCAGGATGTCGGATTACGCCTTTCAGGCTCTCTGTGCCCTTGGGTAAATGCGACCTACATGGCGATGATAGTAAAAAGGCGGAAATGGGTGTCAGCCCATTTCCGCCTTTTTACGTGTTGCCTGCGGCGTGTTGCGTGCCGCGTCTTAGTTAGGGAAGAAGTTCAGCTTGTAATCGCCTTTCCAGGTTTCCACATTCATGGCGCCGAAGTTCATTTTTCGGGCCACCAACAGGATTCGCCGTTCAAGCTTGTCGTCACCCAGTTGGCTAGACTTGATTTTCACGTCCAGCACGTCGCCGCTGGGGGCGATGGTG
>NZ_LWFX01000203.1:0-665 GCF_001635175.1 Alcanivorax sp. HI0083
AGAGAGAACTGATAAAGAGGTGTCGCCATGCACAGCGAACTGAAAGTCTTTTCCGACCAGGCACCCGAAGTGCTGGAACAACATCACACCGACAAGGCGGCCATGGCGCGGGTGCTGGCCAGTGCCGGGGTACGCTACGAACAATGGCAAGCCAACCAGCCGTTATCCGAAAGCCCCCGGCAGGATGAAGTGATTCAAGCGTATCAGGCAGACATTAACCGCCTGATCGCCGATGAAGGCTACCAGACCGTGGATGTGGTCAGCATGGTGCCGGACCACCCGGACAAGGCCGCCTTCCGTCAAAAGTTTCTGGAAGAACACCGGCACAGCGAAGACGAAGTACGCTTTTTCGTGGAAGGCCAGGGACTGTTCACCCTGCATATCAATGGCAAGGTCTACGAAGTGCTGTGCACCAAAGGTGACCTGATCAGCGTCCCCGCCAATACACCGCACTGGTTCGATATGGGCCCGGCCCCCCGTTTTGTGGCCATTCGCCTGTTCAACAACCCGGACGGCTGGGTGGCCAACTTTACCGGCAGCGACATTGCCCAGCGCTTCAACCGGCTGGGCTGACGCAACCACCGATATACAGCCAATTCCTTAGCGTGCAAGCACGCTCACACAGCAGGGCTAGACATTCATGATCAACGCCATCATCACTGACA
>NZ_LWFX01000204.1:0-834 GCF_001635175.1 Alcanivorax sp. HI0083
GCTTCTATTTCACCTACGTGGACAATGATCAGGAATTGGCCGGCGCGCTCAGGCAGGACCAGTTCGATGATGACCCCTATCAGGCCAACCCGGATAACGTGACGGGCAACTTCCTCTATAACGTGGAGAAATGGCGCGCGGCCAACCGCACCGAGTGGGCCCTGAGTGATACCAGCCGCCTGGTGGTGGGCTTTTCCTTTGAGGACCAGTCGCTCTACCACCCCATTGTCCAGAACCCCTTCTTCAGCCTGTTGATCGATACCGATCAGACCACCTTCGGCACCACCGTGCGTTATGACAAACAGCTGGGTAACCATGACCTGTTGCTGGGGCTGAATTACGGACAAACCTGGGTAAAGGGTGGCAATTATCAGCACAGCGGTGGCATCCGTGGGGCGCTTTCCACCAAGGTGGATAACAAGGCCGATAACCTGGAAGTGTTCGCCATGGATCGCTGGCATTTTGCCGATCGCTGGACGCTGGTTTACGGAGCTCAGGCGGTTACTGGTACCCGCGAAGTGGATAATGTGACGGTATCGTCCGGTGCGGAACGTAACCCGAAAGATGACTATGAATCCATCAACCCGCGCCTGGGGGTGATTTATCAGGTTGCGGACCGCAGTGAGTTGTTTGCCAATGTCAGCAAGCTTTATGAAGCGCCGACTTTATACGAACTGGAAGACGACGCTGATGCCAGCGAGGAAACCCTGGATGCCATGCAGGGCGTGGTTGGGGAAATCGGTACCCGTGGCGCGGCCCCTTTGGGGCAATCCAACGAATGGCACTGGGAAGTGTCAGTTTACTACGCCCAGATTGAGGATGAGATTCTGTCCA
>NZ_LWFX01000205.1:0-1104 GCF_001635175.1 Alcanivorax sp. HI0083
CAGGGTGGAAAGCTGGGTGCGTTCGCGCTCACGGGTTTCAATGTCCACGAGAATAGCTCCGGCGTTTTCGCTGATGGAGCGCAGCTCATCCAGCTCTGCGCTGTAGCCGGGGGCAATCACGCCGCCGTCGCGAATCAGCATGGGCGGGTTTTCAATCACCGCGGTGCCCAGTAATTCCACCTGATTCGGAAAATCACCGATACGCTCGATCAGCTCAAAGAAGCAGTCGGCGGCGGGCAAAGTGCCAATCAACGGCGGTAGCGCCTTGAGGCTGGCATGCAAGCGAGTCAGGTCACGGGGGCGAGCAGAGCGCAGGGCCACCCGGCCGAGGATCCGCTCCATGTCGCCGATGTCATTAAGCACATCGCGGGCAGATTCGAAACACCAGCCCTGGCGCAGAGCGTCGATCTGGTCCTGTCGCTTGGTGAGGGTGGTGCGGTTACGCAAAGGCTGGTGTACCCAGCGTTTGAGCAGGCGCGCGCCCATGGCGGTTTGGGTGCTGTCGAGTACCCAGGCCAAGGTGTGTTGTTCCTGGCCATCCAGGGTTTCGGTCAATTCCAGATTTCGGCGGGTGGCCGCGTCCATGGCCACCGCGTCGTCAAAGCTTTCCACGGCAAGGCCGGTAATGTGCGGCAGCTCACCGCGCTGGGTCTCCTTGGCATAGCCAAGCAGGGCGCCGGCAGCGGCGACCGCCACGGCGGTTGGCTCACCGAAACCGGCCAGATCCTGTACCTGAAATTGCTGACACAACTGACGGCGGGCGGCGTCTTCGTCAAACTCCCAGCCGGGGCGTTTGCGGGTGCCCGGGCGCTCGGCCCAGCGGCCTGGCAGGCCGTGTTCCTCGCTGAGCAGCAGCTCAGCAGGTGACCACCGCTCCAACAGAGCCTGCAGTTGTTCGGCACCTTCTACCTGGGTGACCACAAACCGCCCGGCGGCCAGGTCCAGGCTGGCGCAGCCGTACTGATTATTGTGATCAAAAACCGCGCACAGAAGATTGTCGCGGCGCTCTTCCAGAAGCGCCTCGTCACTCACGGTGCCTGGGGTAACAATGCGCACCACCTTGCGTTCCACCGGCCCCTTGGCCAAGGCGGGGTCACCAATCTG
>NZ_LWFX01000206.1:0-583 GCF_001635175.1 Alcanivorax sp. HI0083
TTCCACTTCAGGTAATTCAGGCATAAGACAATCAGTTGGCAGTTGATAGTGGACAATTGACAGCGAAGGGCGCGCTGGCGCCAGCTATGTTACCTTGCTGCCAGTTTTTTTGTCTTTCGCTGTCAACTTTCAACTGTTAACTGTCAACTGATATGTCCGTTTCCTACTGGCTCGGCGTCGATACCGGCGGCACTTTTACTGATTTTGTTCTGCTGGGCGACGGTGAACCGCGCATCCACAAAGTGCTGTCCACACCCTCATCCCCGGAGCGGGCCATCCTGCAGGGCATCACGGAGCTTGGCCTGAGTGATGCCATGGCCAGCGGGCAGTTAGCCATTGTTCACGGCACCACCGTGGCCACCAACGCGGCCCTGGAAGGCAAGGGCGCCCGCACACTGCTGATTACCAATGAAGGGCTGGAGGACATTCTCCGCATTGGCCGCCAGAACCGGCCAGAACTCTACAATCTGACGCCCCCCAGCAACGCCTCTGCGGTCAGCCTGCTGCCCGCGCTCGGCTGCCCGGCACGGCTGGATGCCGCCGGCCACCCCGTGACACCGCTCACCGACGCCCACATTGCCAC
>NZ_LWFX01000207.1:0-1163 GCF_001635175.1 Alcanivorax sp. HI0083
ACGCCGATACCACATTCAGCCAACGGTCTTTTCCCCCGCGCGAAGTGGGCACGATATGGTCACGGGTGAGCACGTTTTCGGGAAACGGTTTACCGCAATAGAGACACAAATGCTGATCGCGCCGAAACAACGCCCGGTTGGTCAAAGGTGGTGCCGGGCGCTTGTGGTTATGGGTAACGCCATCGCAGGCGATGATCGAATGCAGAGACAGGCAGGAACGGGTGCCGGTAAGGCGACTGGTGCCGCCGTGCAGCCGGTAGATCACATCTCCCAGCGTCCAGGTCACCAAGCCACGCGCATAAAGGGTGGCGGCCATTTGCCAGTCGAGCCACTCAACCGGCGTGCCGGCTTTATCCAGGCGCAGAATGCGTTCACTCATGGGCAACCTCAGCAATGTGATCACGCAAGGAGTTATTCAGAAACTCCGCAGATATAAACGTAAAGTAATGACGATTCTGCGACACAAGGGTCGGCGACAAGGAGCGGGGAGAGGCAGGAGCACCGTCCGGCATGGACCGGCGGAGGAAAGTGGATTGCCTGTGGCTGTGTATGAACACGATGGCAGCGCCTTTACCCGGTTATCTCTGATTAACCTGCCACGACAGGCTAATCACAGACACCGGATTGAATAAATAATAAACAGCTCGCGGTAATGGCCGCAACTTTCTTTATCCTCGCTTATCCGTTGCTTCACTCTGGTTCATCCTGCGCAGCAGCACGAAACACTGGCAAACGGTAACAGCTCATTACCCGCGTGCCGGTATTATCGCCATCCGTCATGATCGCCACCGCATCCACTGCGTTCACCTCCATGCCATGAAAACGCCTGAAATCGGCCTGCACATTGCGCGAGAACCGGTGCCAGGTGCCGGCACCACCCGGTCCCTGCACCACGACCATCTCTGCCTGGCTGGCAAACGGGTTGGGCCAGTGAGCGCCGGGCTCGGCATCACGGGACCAGACATAGTTGATGGCCCGCGTCTGCCAGGGCAACCAGCCTTTTTTCACCACGTACACGCGAGCCTGAAAGTCATCCCCCGCCTTGCTTTGCTCCAAGGTGTCAGGCCAGGGCGGGATGACTTCCCCCTGCCACTGCCAGGTCAGCCAGGGTGTCTGGTTGAGATCCACCTGTTGCTCTTGCACCAGCCCCGACGCTGTTCCCT
>NZ_LWFX01000208.1:0-794 GCF_001635175.1 Alcanivorax sp. HI0083
CGGCAGCATGGAAACCGCCACCGATGCGATGAAATATGGCGCCTATGATTTCATTGCCAAGCCAGTGGCATTGGACCGGTTACGGCAACTGATCGAAGACGGTCTGGGCATCAGCGAAGTCGAAGAGCACCATGAAGAAGAAGACAATCTGATTGGTGACGCACCCAGCATGGTGGCGCTGAAAGCCCAGGTTCGAAAGCTGGCCCGCAGCCAGGCGCCCATCTATATCAGCGGCGAGTCAGGCAGTGGTAAAGAACGTATTGCGCGGCTGATTCATACTCTCGGTCCGCGCCGGGAAAAACCGTTTGTGGCCGTCAACTGCGGCGCCATTCCGTCCGAACTGATGGAAAGTGAATTCTTCGGCCACCGCAAAGGCGCGTTCACCGGCGCCGTGGAAGACCGAAAGGGCCTGTTCCGTGAAGCCGACGGCGGCACCCTCTTCCTCGACGAAGTGGCCGACTTGCCACTACATATGCAGGTGAAGTTGCTACGTGCGATCCAGGAAAAATCGGTGCGGCCGGTCGGTGAAGCCAAGGAATTCCAGGTCAACCTGCGCATACTCTGCGCCACCCACAAAAACCTGGAAGACGAAATGGAAGAGGGCCGCTTTCGTCAGGATCTCTTCTACCGGCTGAATGTTATCGAAGCACATGTACCGCCGCTGCGCGACCGACGTGAAGATATCCCCAAACTGGTTCAGCATATTCTCAACCGGCTCAGCCAAGCCTGGGACATCCCACCGCCCAGCGTCAGCTCTGACGCGGTGAACGCCATAGAAAATTACGCCTTTCCCG
>NZ_LWFX01000209.1:0-5349 GCF_001635175.1 Alcanivorax sp. HI0083
ATCACATCCGCCGCCGGCAACAGCGCCGCCATCGGCACCCGGCCAGACTGATTCCCCCCGGCCTGAAACGATTCAGCTACCTGCACCGTCATGCCGAAGGCCTCCGCCAGGCAGGCCGCCTCACGCCCCAGATCCCCATACCCAATCACCCCAAAGGTTTTCCCGGCCAATTCCGTCATTGGATGGTTAAGCAGGCAGAATTGGGGCGCCTGACTCCAGCGCCCCGAACGCACATCCTCATGGTAGGGAACCAGCCGGGCCGCCAGCGACAACAACAGCGCCATCGTATGCTGCGCCACCGACGCGCGGGCATAACCGGTCACATTGCACACGGTGATGCCCAGGGCGGCGGCGGCATCCAGATCCACATTATTGGTACCGGTGGCACAAATGCAGATAAGCTTGAGGGACGGGCAGGCATTCAACGTGGCAGCATCAAGCACCACCTTGTTGGTCACCACTACCTGGACACCGTCCAGCCGGGCCACACGCTGGTCCGGGCGGGTTTGCGGGTAGAGCGTCCACGACAACATATTGTCGAAGGCGGTGAAGTCCAGCTCGTCGGGAACCAGAGTATCGGTATCCAGAAAAACGCCTTGCATAACCTGTCACCTTTGGGGAAGAAGGGAGACCTGCCATGCTAACGGATTTGCTGGAAAAAATGGGCTTCGACCTGCCGCAGCAGGAATGGGAAAAACCCGTTGTCGGCGTTAGCGCCTGCCTCACCGGGCAGAAAGTGCGCTACGACGGCGACCACAAACACAACGCTATTCTGGTCCACCAGCTGGGACCCTTGCTGCGCTTTCGGGAAACCTGCCCGGAGGTGGCCATTGGCTTGCCGGTGCCGCGCCCGCCCATTCAGGTGGTGCAGCTCGACGACCAACTGCGGGTACGGGGCGTGGACCAGCCCCAGCAGGATGTCACCGACGCCCTGGAAAACGTGGCCGCCACCCTGCAACAACCGTTGAGTGGTTTTGTGCTGAAAGCCCGCTCGCCCAGTTGCGGCTACCTGAGCACCCCGGTGCATAACCCCCAGGGCCAACAGATCGGCATGGCCTCCGGCGCCTTTGCCCGCAAGCTCCACGAACTGTTCCCGCGCATTCCGCTGGCCAACGAGGAAGACCTGGAAAAACCCGCCTTCCTGCAGGCTTTCCTGCTGCACGTGTATTGCTACCACCAGTGGCACCACAACGACCACCAGGGACAATGGCTCAATCACATGCAGGCGCAAACCGAACAACTGGACGAACCGCTACTCAGCGGCATGCGCCAGTATCTGGAAAAGCTCGGGCAGGCCATGCATTGAAACCAAGATGTCGGGTTACGGCTACGCCCTAACACGACCTACGAATAAGAATGCGAGGTTTTTGTAGGTCGGATTTACCCAAGGGCACAGAGAGCCTGTAAGCCGTAATCCGACACCACAACCGCATCGTTTCCAGGCACAAAAAACGCACGGCCCGAAGACCGTGCGTTTTCTTTTTACCCGTACCATCTTGTCAGGATGCCTTGCGCAGCACCTCTTCATTGAGGTACGTCACTTCATAGTCATCCAGCTCAAAGGCACTCAGCTTTTTCTTCAGCTCAGCCAGTGACCAGGGCCAGGCGGCAAAGTTGCGGCCGTTCTGGTCCAGGTAGTAGCTCTTGCAGCCACCGCTGTTGAACACCGTGCTTTTCAGGTGCTTCTGCACCTTGTCGTTGTGCTGCTTGAGCACATCCGGGCGAATGGTGACTTTACCAATGCCGTTGTTTTTCACTTTCTTCAGGCCATCGATGATGTAGTCCAGCTGCGCCTCGGCCAGGCCGATAAAGGAGTCATACACCAGAACGTTCGGGCCCAGTACCAGGAAGGCATTCGGCGTATTTTCCATGGTCGCACCGAGATACGCCTCCGGTGACGTGTCTTTCCACAGGTCCGACAGGCGATCACCGTTGGCATTTACCACCTTGCTGCCGATCGGCGGGTGCGACACTTCAAAGCCGGTGCCCCAGATAATCACGTCCACTTCGTGGCGCTCGCCATTGGCAGCAACCACCGTATTGCCATCCACTTCCACCAGACCATGGGGAATCAGGTTGGCGTTATCCGCCTGCAACGCCGGATAGTAATCGTTGGCAAACAGAATACGTTTGCAGCCCAGGGTAAAGTCCGGCGTTACCGCCTTGCGCAGAGCCTTGTCACGCACCTGCACCCGCAGCAACTGTTTCGCCGCCGTGCTGATGGGCTTCAACACGCCGGGGTTACGCAGGCCAAAGTTGATGGCATTCAGGGACGTGGCCACCGCCTTGCGCCAGCCACGCTGAATCACCGGCAATGCTTCAATGGTGCGCTTGCTTCTGTCGCCCAGCGGCAGGTCCGGCTTGGGCAGCACCCACGGCGCGGTTCGCTGGAATACGAACAACTCTTTCACCTTGGGTTGAATCTGCGGCACGAACTGGATTGCCGAGGCACCCGTACCAATCACCGCCACCCGCTTTCCGGTCAGGTCGTAATCGTGGTTCCACTTGGCGGAATGGAACATCTCGCCGGTGAAACTTTCCAGCCCGGGCAGCGCGGGAATCTTGGATTCGGTAATCGGCCCGGTGGCGAAAATAACGGTCCGTGCCAGGTACTGACCGCTGGACGTATCCAGCACCCAGAGGTGACGGCTTTCGTCCCAGGTGGCGCCGTCCAGCGAGGTATTGAATTCAATCAGCCGGGTGATGCCGAACTTGGCGCTCACATCTTCCAGATAGCTGAGAATTTCCGGCTGCTTGGCAAACAGATGGCTCCATTTGCTGCTCAGCGCAAATGAATAGGAATACAACGAGGACGGCACATCACAACCACAGCCCGGGTAGGTATTTTCCCGCCAGGTGCCGCCCACGCGGTCTGCCCTCTCGATAATCTTGAAATCGTTATAGCCTTCCTTTTTCAGCTTGATCGCTGCGGCGATACCGGAAATGCCGGCACCGACGATAAAGGAATCATAAATTTTTTCTGCCGGCGCCTTGCGCGCCGTGGTCTTGGTCTTTTTTGCAGCGGCCATGGTTATGCCCCCTTGTTACTGACAAAGCGATAAGAGAAACCCAGGAACTTGGCGTAAAAGTTCGGCGACGCCCGCTTCATCATCCAGAACAACTTCGCATCCACCTGAGGCGTGGTGTACAGCTCGCCCTTGTCCAGACGGTTCAGGGTCAGCTTGGCCACATCGTCACTGGTGGTCATGGCGTAGTTCATCAACGCATGGTCCGCCAGCTTGGAGTAACGGCCGGGGATGCGGCCATTCTTGATAATGTTGGTCGGCACCAGCGTCGGGCACAGCACATTCACGCGAATGTTGTCCCTGGCCAATTCCGAGAACAGGGTTTCGGACAAGGCGCGCACACCGGCCTTGGTCACGTTATAGGCACTCATTTCCGGTGCCGCCGTGTACGATGCCGCAGACGCCACATTGATAATGGCGCCATGCCCCTGTTTCTTGAAACCGGGCACAAAGTAGTGGCAGCCATTGATCACGCCCCACAGGTTCACGTGCATGCACCACTTCCAGTCATCCAGGCTCAGCTCATCGAACTTGCCACCCAGGCCCACGCCGGCGTTGTTAATGACCATGGTCACCGGGTGCCCCAGCAAGGCTTCAGATTCCTCAGCCAGCTTTTTAACCTGTTCCGCCTCACCCACATCACAGTGAATGGCGAAAGCTCTGGCGCCCTGGGCTTCCAATAGCGCCACGGTTTCCTGTGCCGCTTCCAGATTCACATCCGCACAAACCACGGCCCCGCCACGCTTGGCCAGTTCCAGTGCAAAACTGCGGCCGATGCCGCTACCGGCACCGGTCACCACTGCGTAGGCGTTTTTGCTTGGCTTGGCAAAACGCTGCTTCAAAAAAGTCATCATCACGATTATCTCAACAGGTTATCGGCGGCACGCCCCGAACCGGGCGCGCCACGGAAATCAGGCGCGCAGTTTCGGCACGAATTCCTTGACCAGATACGGCGACAGCAGACCGGTTTTCGGGTTCAGCAGCTTCTCCTTGTAATACTCAAGGTAGGCCGTGGTGTCGTGGTCATTGGGGTGAAAGTCCCGGCGCAGGTAATCCAGAATGTGTTTAACCGTACTGCCGTAAACGCCCTCTTTCGGGCCGACCAGAAACACCAGGCTGGTTTTCACGTCTTTCCAGTAACGCAGGCTGAGCAGCTTGGTCGGCTTGCGGTATACCGGAATCATGGCGCCGCCCAACGGCACCAGGAACATGATGGTAAAAGCCGCCAGCGCAAAGCCGCTCACCCGCAGCGGGTAGTTACCGGACAGAGTCTCGTAGACATCATAGGCAATGTCCTTGTGCTCAGACTCTTCCAGCATGTGCCACATCCACAGGGCGCGCTGCTTTTCATCACCGGTTTCGTAGAAGACCTCTTCATTCTTCATCATGTATTCCGCCAGCACCGCCGTGAAATGCTCAATCCCCGCCATCAGGGACAGCTGCATGCGGTTAGGCAGTTTCTTGAAACCGTACTCGAACACGTTGTCCGCCAGGAAACGGTACAGCGCCACCGGGTAGCGATGCTCGGCGAGGGTATCGTTAAACTCGTCGTGCATTTTGGAATGAATGGCTTCCTGGCCAATCAACGCCGTCACCCGCTGCTTCAACACCGGGTCCTTGAGAAACTGGCGGTGATAACGGGCGGTATCGATCACCAGCTCTTCGCCAAAGGTCAGGAAGATAGACAGCGCCTGAAAGTACGCAGTGGCAAACTCCGTATCTTTAAAGAAGGTGGTGTCGAGATCCTTGGCATCAAATTTGAAATCCATATGCCGGATGGGTAGCTCGGGAGCTTTCCCGGCGGTTTTCGGCGCGTATTGATGAATGGTTGCAGTACTCATAAAGGTCACCTGTCCACGTAAGGCCAACGCCAGCCAATACAAAAAGGGAGCGGCAGCAGCAGGCAACGCATTGCTTACCCTGCCCACCGTTACATTAATGGATGACACAATAAAGCGAATGCTTGTTCGGATTCAATTCGGATTGATTCCCCGGCAAGGAAAGACCCGCATAAAGGCACAAGAAAGAAGAGGAGTTATCTATAATAAAGGGCTGCACGGTAAGCAAGCGCAAACAAACCCGGTTATTTCGGGCCACTTATTGTCGGACAGCCTGTCCCTTATCCCCCCTGCCCAGGCAGAGAAAAGACGGGAATGCCGGCGCGGGCGCGCCGGCCTGTGATTACAGAATCAGGGTTAAACCGCCGGTGATTATGGCAAATAGCACCGTTAACCAGATCAATGTCCACCAGGGGAACGGCGGCGGGGGCGGCTCCACTTCCAGCTGCTTTTCCAGGTAATTCTTCAGCAGCTTGGTGTTGCGG
>NZ_LWFX01000210.1:0-849 GCF_001635175.1 Alcanivorax sp. HI0083
ACGAATCTGGGCAAACTGGCTGGCCAGCTCATCGATCCAGGCTTTGGAATCGCCCACGAACACTGCCACGCTGATAGCCATGCAACGCTGCCCTGCCGCCCCGCAGGACGACCCAACCAGGCTGCTGACCACCTGCTCCTTATTGGCATCGGGCATGATCACCATGTGGTTCTTGGCGCCGGCAAAACACTGCGCGCGCTTCATGTTGTCGGTGGCCGTGCGGTACACGTGCTGACCCACCGGCACCGAGCCTACGAACGACACCGCCTTGATGTCCGGGTGCGACAGCAGGGTATCCACCTGCTCCTTGCCACCGTGCACCACCTGCAACAGGCCCGGCGCCGCGCCGGCTTCCTGGAACAGCTCCGCCAGACGGTTGGGGGTCATCGGGTCCTGCTCGGAAGGCTTGAGCACAAAGGTGTTACCCGCGGCGATGGCTAGCGGGAACATCCACAGGGGAATCATGGCCGGGAAGTTGAACGGGGTGATCCCCGCACACACGCCCAGCGGCTGGGTCCAAGAATGGGTGTCGATGCTGCGGGCCACGTTTTCCACGGTTTCGCCCATCATCAGCGAGGCGATATTGGCGGCCTGCTCGGCCACTTCGATGCCGCGCCACACGTCCCCTTTGGCATCTTCGAAGGTTTTGCCGGTTTCCTGGCTGAGGATTTCAGCAATTTCGTCGTGATGCTCTTTCAGCAGCGCCTGGTAGCGCAGCATCAACCGGGCTCGCTCGGAGACCGGCACTTCTTTCCAGGTCTGGAAGGCGGCCTTGCCCGCCGCAATGGCCCGCTCCATTTCCTCGGCGGTGGCCGCCGGGGCCTCACACAGGGTTTCCTGGGTGGCCGG
>NZ_LWFX01000211.1:0-664 GCF_001635175.1 Alcanivorax sp. HI0083
AGGGGGCCTATTATCCGGCCAAACGGAATGGAACAACCGTGTTTCTGTTCCTCGCCGCGGACTGTTGCAGCCGCCAGGCAGTGCTTGATGCACAGTCGACGTTGCCAGCAAAGCGACGCTCAGCGGGGCCTTTTCCTCGCAAGATGGGCGATGTTCGCGGCGAACTTTAAGCATAAAAAAGCGCCTTGGGTGACTGTTCAATTTGTCGCCCAAGCGCGCAATGTGTAGAATGCATATCCCTTTTTTGCCGTCACCGTTTTCTTGACGCCATTTGCCTTCTGTAAGTCTCTGAATTTCAAGAGGAAAGGTTTTCATGCAGCAGAACTCAACGCTGGTGCGGGGGCTCACTGAGCCCGGAGAATTCCGGGACAACTGTGGTTTTGGTCTGATCGCCCATATGGAGGGCCAGGCCAGCCACGAGCTTCTGCAAACTGCTATTGAAGCACTTACGTGCATGACACACCGGGGCGGCATTAATGCCGACGGAAAAACCGGTGATGGCTGCGGTCTGTTGCTTAAGAAACCCGATTCTTTCTTCCGCAAGGTCGCGGAAGAGCAATCCATTACGTTGCCGGACAATTACGGTGTGGGGATGGTATTTACCCACCCGGACGCGGATCAGTCCGAGCAGCAGAAGAGCGCAATCAATGCGGCCCTGGAAGCC
>NZ_LWFX01000212.1:0-565 GCF_001635175.1 Alcanivorax sp. HI0083
GCTTTGGCAATTTCATTAAAGCTGGGAAGGATGCCGCGCCAGTGATGCCCCCTGGGCCATGGTGTTCCCCACTGATCCGCTGCAGATTGCGCGGCATCCTTCCCAGCTTTACGAAATGCTGCTGGAGGGTGTGGTGCTGTTTCTGGTGTTGTGGGTGTATTCGGCCAAGCCTCGCCCGGCGGGGGCGGTGACCGCCCTGTTCGGTATCGGTTATGGCTGCGCGCGCACCTTTGTGGAATTCTTCCGGGAGCCGGACGCCCACATTGGTTATCTGGCTGGCGGCTGGTTGACTATGGGCATGTTGCTGAGCATTCCGATGATTATTCTCGGTATTGCCATGCTGGTTTGGGCGTATCGAAACGATGAGCGAGGAGTGAAGTCATGAAGCAATATCTTGATCTGCTTCGTCACGTCCGCGAGAACGGCACCTACAAGGAAGACCGTACCGGTACCGGTACCTATGCGGTGTTTGGCTATCAGATGCGCTACGACCTGAGCCAGGGTTTTCCCATGCTCACCACCAAGAAGCTGCACCTGCGCTCGATTATTCATGAGCTGCTGTGGT
>NZ_LWFX01000213.1:0-701 GCF_001635175.1 Alcanivorax sp. HI0083
CAAGGTGTTAAGCACTTCTCCCCCCAGGGACATGGCTATATCCGCCTGGACGTCGACAGCAGGCCCCGTGTTTTGCAACGACAGAGTGACGGGGAACACTGCGCCCGGCCGATTTATCAGATTTTCTGCTGTGGTGTGCTCCAGTGCCCGCGACAACAACCCGGCATGGTGATCACTACCGCTTTCGGCTACCGCTTCGGCCAGCAGATCGTAACCCACATACACTGCCCGCCCTTCGCCATACTCACGATGGGTGACAGCATCGTGCTGACCGGAATAGGCCAGGCACTGGAGAGAGTGATCACTGACCCCCTGATACGAAGCGGCAACATCGGCTTTATGGTGATGTATGTGCGGCAATCGGCGATCCAGAGTCAGTGGCAAATAGGCCGGCTCGGAGAGCGGGGATTGCATAAATTCCACGCCATCCGCCCGGTGACCATCCCAGCCCAGCAGACTGAACAGATAGTTGCCAAGCAGACTCTCGTGTGGATGGATTCCCAAGCTCTGGTACAGGGGCAGAGTCCGCGGCCTGTCACCGGCGGCATACACCAGCCCATCGCCCCGATTGACGGCTTCTCGCAATTGCTTGGCGGTCCAGTGCCCCAACGGCACCCGGTCTGCCAGCAAGAGATATTGCTGATAATTTCCTGATAACAAGGCATCACGGAAACCACCCAGTGAATCCACCAAGGTGTAGC
>NZ_LWFX01000214.1:0-1047 GCF_001635175.1 Alcanivorax sp. HI0083
TTCTTCGGCATCCAGGGCGTTGGGCCGGCCAAACCCCACATCGCAAAATGCGCAGCGACGGGTGCAGATGTCCCCCATGATCATGAAGGTGGCGGTGCCGCCGCCGAAGCATTCGGGCAAATTGGGGCAGGCGGCTTCTTCGCAAACGGTGTGCAGTTTCTGTTTGCGCAGCAGCGACTTGATGCGCTGGATTTCTCCGTTGGCGGGAACCCGCACACGAATCCAGTCCGGCTTGCGTTGATAGCCGCTTTCTTCGTTGACCATGGGGATGGTGCGGACCTTGTCGGCGCCGCGCAGTTTGTCGCCGATTTGCACTTTGCGTTTGGCTTGGGCCTGTTCGCTCATGGGGTTTCCATTGCCGTCGGGTGCTGCCGAAAGGGTGGGGGCAGGCATCTGTGTCTGTGGGTTACCGTCGTGGGGACGGTGCTGCCAGGGCACTGTCAGGATCGCTGTCAGTGATGGCGTTCTCCTGAAGTGCATTGTACCAGTCTGGTGGGGGCGCTGTCCGGGGCGTCAGGCCCAGACGTTTGGCTAATAATGTCACCAGTTGTTGTTCCATGGTGTGGCGGCCCAGATTGACGCCCTGCGCTTGCAGGGTGGTCATGGGCTGGCCCACGTGCCCGCAGGGGTTGATCCGCTGCCAGGGCGCCAGGTCCATGTCCCGGTTGATGGCGAGCCCGTGATAGGTTGCGCCACGGCGTATGCGCAGCCCCAGGGACGCGATCTTGGCCCCGTTCACATAGACCCCGGGGGCGTCATCCCGGTTCACGGCCTCAATACCCAGGCTGGCAAGAAAATCGATGATGCCTTCCTCGATAGCAGTCACCAGCCCGCGGCTTCCCAGCCCCAGCCGTTTGATATCCAGCATCAGGTAAATCACCGTCTGGCCGGGGCCGTGATAGGTGACCTGTCCGCCGCGATCGGTGTTCACCACCGGAATCTCTCCGGCATTGAGTACGTGCTCGGGCTTGCCCGCCTGGCCCAGGGTGAAGACCGGGGGGTGTTCCAGCACCCACAACTCGTCGTTCTGCTGAGCGTTGCGATGAT
>NZ_LWFX01000215.1:0-1176 GCF_001635175.1 Alcanivorax sp. HI0083
GCGTTTCTTCCAGCACAATATCGTTGAGGTTCTGCACTTCTGACAGCTGCCCGGAAAAACCGCCGCGGCTGCCCGCCCCTTTCGACGATGGCGTAGCAGGGTCGTGGACAAATTCCTGCAAGGTATTCCAGGCATTGCATGCCGGGCACTGCCCCTGCCATTTGGGAAAATCCGCTCCGCAATCCGTGCATACAAACGCGATTTTTTTCTTGGCCACAAACAAGTCCTTCTCGTGTATTGCTATCTACAAAGCCACTGCAGAATCGTAGCGAATAACACCGCTTGAGGTGCGGATACGAGCGTTAGCGAGTAACGAGTTTCGAGTAGCGAAAAGCACAACCGGAACCTGCCGGGCCTGATAGGTTTGGTTTTCGAAACTCGCTACTCGCAACTCGTAACTGTTTTGTTCGCACCTCAAGAGGTGTTATTCGCTGCGCTCACCCTCCGGGCCGCACTTCGTGCGTTACTCCGCTGCGCTACGTTTCTACAGCGGCCTTCGGATTAAACGACAATGCGTTCCGGGCGTGCGGTGATCTGGCAGAATAATTCATAACTGATGGTGCCACAGGCGCGGGCAACGTCATCCACATCCACCACGTCGCCCCATAATTCCACCTCATCACCCACACTGGCACCCAGCCCGGTCACGTCAACGGTAAGCATATCCATGGAAACACGGCCCACCAATTGCGTGACAACCCCGTTCACGGCCACCGGCGTACCACTGGGGGCATGCCGCGGGTAGCCATCGCCATAGCCCACGGCGACCACACCGACCTGACAGGGTTCAGCTGTGGTCCAGGTCGCGCCGTAGCCCACACTTTCACCTGCCTCCACCGCATTAATGGCAATTACACGGGCGGTAAACCGGTGGCTGACCGCCAGGCCCAGCTCGCTGGCCGTTTGCCAGTCGAAAGGAGACGAGCCGTACAGCATGATGCCGGGACGCACCCGCTGCGCGCGGGCCTGGGGGTAACGCAGCAGCGCTGCCGAGTTGGACGCCGATAACGGCAGCATCAGTTGCTCCGCGATCTGCCCGGCGACCAGCAGCTGTTTCTCGGAATAGGTATCCTGACTCACATCCGCACAGGCAAAATGGCTCATGACACCCACCGGTGCCATTCCCGCTGCCCGCAATTGCGCCGCTGCCTGCAGGGCCGTGTCCGGGCGAAAACC
>NZ_LWFX01000216.1:0-1040 GCF_001635175.1 Alcanivorax sp. HI0083
CTGGGTATCAATACGGATCCGCTCAATGGCATGGGCACCTGTGGCTCTCTTTCCAATATGCCCTGTGAAGGTGGCCCACCAATTCTGATTGATTTTACCGCGACGGCTGACGTCGGGGCGGCTTATGCCACCGTGCTGACACGCAAGTACACGGACGTAAACGGTAACGGGGTTCAGGACGCGGACGAGCCAGACGCAGAAAAAAACCACGCCCGGGGCTTTATCAAAAGCACCGGGGGCCTGATTGGCGGTGCCAATCTTGATGAGGGGGACCAGATCTTTACTCATGCGGCCTTGCCCATGGCGTTCCTGCCCAAGGCGCCGCTGGACCTGAGTTACATCGGCATGGAGGATGAAGGCAATGGCCGCTGGTGTGCCACCAATGAAGATGCCGACGGGGATATTTATTGTATCCAGACCGTTGGCGACACCGCCATTCCAGTGGAAATCAATGCCCAGCATGTGATGGGAACGTCACTGACCGCCAACGCCAATCTGGCGATCCCGGTGCTGGGTGATCTTATTCCCTTGCCCCTGGAAACCGGTGCACTGGTGCTGCGTTTCCGGCCCTATGACGACATGCCGCCGCAGCCGTTGCGCGGTTTTGTTATCAATGCCATCGATCCCGACACCGGTGAGGAAATGGAAGACCCGGTTTTCATTACCCGCCTGGATGCCTGGCTTGATGCTCCGGATGTTCGTCTTTTTTCAGCACTGATTCCTGGTGGCGCAGCCATTCCCAATGTGGCTGACGCCAACGTGAGAAGCCTGCCGGTGTCCGCCTACCTGAATGGGCCGGTGAAGTTCCTGCGCAATGGTCAGATAACGCTGGAATCCAGCAATGCCTCGGCCATTGCGGCCTCACTGAATCTGAGTATCGACCTGGGTGCCCTTATTCCGGTGTTGGGCGACCTGCTTGATCTGATTATTGGCGGGGTGCTGCCGGAAGAGGGGGTTGGCTCTCTTGAGCTGGGTATTGCCAAGGATGACTTCCGTATCCGTGTGGTCAACAACCCGGCCCACGCACGCTTTACCTCGGT
>NZ_LWFX01000217.1:0-1021 GCF_001635175.1 Alcanivorax sp. HI0083
GCCCCAATGGCGAATCAAACGGGTGTCTTGCATGCGCTCGTCGAGCATGGAATCCGGCATCAGCACCAGCTTCTCCGGGTCGAAACCGAAAAAGGCTTCCTCGAATGCCGGCCACTTGTTGTCCACCAGGGAATGTTTCAAGCCGGCACGAAAAATACGGCGGGTTAACGCTGACATATAAAACGCATCATCACGGCCACGCAGTGTTTGTGCATCAGCGACGTCAGGCAGCTGTGACTGCACCGCTTTCAGCGAGCCTTTGCGGTTCACCGCCAGGGCCAGTAAATCCTTGAATGGGGTCACGCTCTACTCCGGTTTGCGCCTTTCAATGCAGGCGCCAGATATACAGTGAAAAGGACGCATTGTAGAATCACTTCCCTGCCCTCTACGAGTCGACCTGCGGGAACTTCATGACAAGCGATCAATACCACGTCAGCAAATCCGACAAACTCAAAGGCGTATGTTACGACATTCGCGGCCCTGTGCTGCGTGAAGCGCACCGGCTGGAAGACGAAGGCCACCGGGTGATCAAGCTGAATATCGGCAACCCGGCGCCGTTCGGTTTCGAAGCCCCCGAAGAACTGCTCCAGGACGTGATCGCCAATCTGCCGGAATCTACCGGGTATTGCCATTCCAAGGGCCTGTTCCCGGCCCGCAAGGCGGTGATGCAATACACCCAGACCAAGGGCATTGAAGGCGTCACCGTGGATGACGTAATCATCGGCAACGGGGTATCCGAGCTGATTGTCATGGCCATGCAAGCACTGCTCAACAGCGGCGATGAGGTGCTGCTGCCCGCGCCTGACTACCCGCTGTGGACGGCCTCCGTGCGGTTATCCGGTGGCACCCCGGTGCATTACCTGTGCGATGAACAGCAGGACTGGCAGCCGTCTCTGGAAGACATTCGCGCCAAGGTGAACAAGAACACCAAGGCATTGGTGATCATCAACCCGAACAACCCCACCGGTGCCAACTACGAGCCGGCCATGTTGCGCGAGCTGTTGCAGATCGCCCGCGAGAA
>NZ_LWFX01000218.1:0-1127 GCF_001635175.1 Alcanivorax sp. HI0083
CGAGGCAGAGGCGCTGCCGCCGTTGACCAGCACCACCAGCGGCTTGCCGTTGAGTGCGTCGCCGGCGCTGGCATCAAAGTCGTTCCGGCTCGCTTTTTCACGGCCCTGGGTGTACACCACCAGGCCGGCATCCAGGAACAGGTCGGTGACTTCCACGGCGCCGTTGAGTACGCCGCCGGGGTTGTTGCGCAGGTCGAGAATCAGGCCGTTGAGGGGGCTGTCCTTGTTGAGCTTGTCCAGCGCTTTGCGGGCATCGTCACCGGTGTTGTTCTGGAACTGGGAAATGCGCAGGTAGCCCAGGCCCGGTTCCAGCATTTTTGATTTCACGCTGTGGGTCTGGATGCGGTCACGTTCGAGGCTGACCTGGCGGGGCTTCTCGTCGCCTTCGCTAAGGACCATTAAATCGATTTTGGTGCCGATTTCCCCGCGCATCAGCTCGACGGCTTCGCCCAGGGTCAACCCCTTCACAAAGGTGTCGTCGATCTTGAGGATCAGGTCGCCTGCGAGGATGCCGGCGTTGCTGGCCGGGGAGTCATCCACCGGAGTCACTACTTTGACGAAGCCGTCTTCCATGGTGACTTCGATGCCAAGGCCGCCGAATTCACCAGTGGTGGTCACCTGCAGGTCGTCGAACTGGTCCGGGGTCAGGTAGTTGGAGTGCGGGTCCAGATCATGGAGCATGCCACGGATAGCGGCTTCCAGCAGTTCGCGATCATCCACGTCTTCAATATAGGCCGCGCGGATACGCTCCATGACCTCGGCAAAGGCGCGCAGCTCATCCACCGGTACGCCTTGCTGGCGAGCCTGCTCATCAAGGGCAGGATCCTGGGCGTGGAGTGCGCTGAAAGGGCTAAGGGCAAGCAGGCCCGTGAGCGCGACAGAACGGAGCGTGGGCAGGATGGTTGTTGGCATTCAGGATCCCCGGCGGGCACAGGAAAAAGGTGTGCGCGTTTCAAAGTTCATGGTCAATTTTGCGCCAATGGCGGCAGTGTAACACGCTGATTGCACCAGCGTGTGGGGTTCACAGCCTTGCCCCGGTGGCGTATCTCGAAGTATAGACCGTTGGTCCGGTTGCCGCCGGAATTGCCGGCCAGCGCCAGGCTGTCACCGGCGGACACCCACTCGCC
>NZ_LWFX01000219.1:0-866 GCF_001635175.1 Alcanivorax sp. HI0083
ACGCGGAGGCCAGCCAACTCAAGTGCATTCCGTGTGGTACCGACTTCTGCGACTTACAAACTTCGCAGTTTACGCAACTCCCGTACCCCCACCGCCAGCGTCATGAAGTCGTGGGGGCCATCTGCCTGCAAGGTTTGTAAACGGTGAATGCCGAAGGCCACCTTGCGACGGGATTTTTCTTCCCAGGCGGCAAAGCGCGCGGCGGCGGTATCGCCATCGTACTCCAACACCTTGGCGGCCACTTGCCGGTGCAGGCGGTAGGAATCCTCACGCAGGTTGGCACGAGCCAGCGCTTGCCAGCGATCCTGCACAGACAGATCCAGAATCGACGACAGCAGCCACAGAATCTGCAGCTTGTCGCCCACCAGAAAGTACACTTCCGCCGCCAGCTTCAGCGGCACCTGGGCTAGCGAAGCAAGCTCGACAATATCCGGGGCAGACCCCAGCACCATGGTGTTGGCCAACAGTTTGGCTTCTTTCTCGGGCACGCCATCGTCTTTCATGCCCTCCACGGCCTGATCCCATTCCTGCCGATAACTGCCCGGCAGTGCTTCCGGCAACATGCTCTCCAGTTCGGCAATGGCCTTGCGGTAGCGAGCCACCGCTTCTGCCACCGGACGCCGCCCCCACTTGTAATGAATCAACCAGGTGGTCACGTGCTTCATCAAGCCGATCACCCGGCCATAAAGCCGTAGCTGCACCTGGCTGTCCACGCGCCCGTCCAGGCCATCCACCGGCGCCCAATACAGGTCGCCATCGAACACCGCATGGGCCATGGCGTAGGCCTTCACCAAACGGTGCAACGACAAGCCATGCTCATCCGCATACCGATGAACAAAGGCAAACCCCATCCGGTTGACCACCGC
>NZ_LWFX01000220.1:0-21773 GCF_001635175.1 Alcanivorax sp. HI0083
TCTTTACGTGATGTGCTGACGGAAAAATCTGCTCTGCTGGCTGCCAGTCAGCGAGAAGGCGAAAAAATTTATCGCCGCTATTATGAAAAGACACCTCAATTTCCTCTGCAATTTAATCCGCACCCGGGGAAGGATATATGAGTGCCGGTTTTTCCGTTGTCATTCCTGCCTATAACTACGGTCATTGTATTGAACGGGCGGTGCAATCGGTATTGAGCCAGTCTTATTCTGATTTTGAGGTGTTGGTGATCAATGATGGATCTACCGACAATACCGATGAAATTATGAGGGCACTGGAGAATCAGCATTCTGATGTGCTGCGTTATATACCCCAGGTTAACCAGGGTTTGTCTGCGGTGCGTAATAGAGGTATTGAGGAAGCTCGATTCCCGTGGTTGATTTTTCTGGATGCGGATGACGAGATGTGTTCGGAGGCGTTGTTAGCACTGGAGAAATGTGCACAGGAAAGCCCTCAGGCTCGGCTGCTGATCGGTGGCCATTATTCCTGTAGCGGAGATGCCTGTGAGAAAATCAGACCAAGGCCCATTACTGCTGATTGTAAGAAAAACTTCGCTGCCTTCCTGGGGAAAAAATTAACCATATCTAATGGTGCCTGTGCTATGCACCAACAGTTGTTTGCAACGGTTCGCTATGACCCAAACTTGCGTCATACGGAAGATTTGCCGGTGTTCGCTCATGTGTTGGCAAACTATCCGGTGGCGGAGACACCAGAACCTATCGCTAAAATCCACAAGCATGCAGACAGTATGCGGCATGATGTGAGAGCTGCCCTGACGGTTGGTATGTCTCTGGAAGAGCGAATTTTTGATAATAATGGCCTGCCTGAGTGGGCGCAGAAAGAGCGCAAGAGTTATCGTGTTCGCAGATTGCTTTCACTGTTGAAGATCTGTGATCGAGCCAAGAGTTACAGCGATGTACGCGATTTGTATCGGCAGCTTTTTCGGGAGGCCCCCTTGACTGCTTTACAGCCTCGCTATTTGCGCCGTTTACTCAAGAGCCTGATGAAATGATCACGCTATCAGGTTTGCAGCATTGGTGCTGGAATGACGCTGGGCCGTTCTCTCTGGATATGGACGCAGGGCGATTGGTTGCTGAGGATGTTTTACGGCATTTGCCCGGCAAGAGGTTAGTGGTCCGAGGAACGTGGCAGGGAAAGAGCGTGATTGCCAAGCTGTTTTTTAATGACAGCAAAGCTGCTGGGCGGAATGAATATTCCTTGCTGGAAACCCTGGCGGCCCAGGGTGTCTGTGTGCCTGAAGCCTTGGCATTGCTGGAGCAGGATAACCATGCACTCCTGCTGATGGAGCCGGTGTTGGGTGCTGGGCTGGATGAATTACTTGCTGATGGCGTTGATTTGCCTTTGTTGAAGTCATTGCTGGATACGGTATGGGGGCTGTATAAGGCTGGGTGGATACAGACTGATCTGCATCTGGGGAATTTTCTGGTAAATGGTGATGGGGAGGTCGTTTGCCTGGATGCCGGTGCGATAAAGCCGGTCCCTTCACGGGGCGCTGCTGCATTGGCCGACAATCTGGCTCTCATGTGCGCCCAGGCGACATTGGCGTTACAGGCCCCGCTAATTCAGGAATGCCTTCATTTCATGAAGCATCATGGTGTGCGAAGCCGTGATTTTGAGGAACGTTGCCAGCACGCCTTGCACAGACGAATGGTGCAGGCCGATCGGAAATCGCAGCGGAACTGTTCTGCTATCTGCGTGGAGTCGACCAAGGACGGTGTTGTCTATAGTGATCGTATGGATCGGGGCGCGACGGGCTCTTGGTTGGCCTATTGCGAGAAGCCAGAAGCGTTGCCTTTGTTGAAAAAGGGAAGCCGCATCAGCGTTTATGCTAATGAGCACTGGGTGGTGAAGCATTATCGGGAAGTGGGCCTGAAAGCACGGCTTAAACAGAAAATGAAATGTTCCCGAGGGATGATCAGCTGGCGCCAGGGTTGGCTATGGGCCCTGTTGGGAATTCCGACGCCACGTCCAGTTATGCTGGTTGAATTTATCCGGGGAGAACGAGCAGGAACCAGCGTTATTGTTTTCCCCAAACTGGAATCGATCGCCTTGAGCCGGTTGATGGAGCAGCAGCGCTCCCGGGCGCAAGGTCTTGCAGAGAATGTGAGGCGGTGGTTGGAGCATTTTCTTTGGGCCGGGATTAGTCACGGTGATATGAAAGCACAGAATATCTTGGTCGATGAGGCGGACAGGATCAGTTTTATTGATCTTGATGGCGCAGGATTTAGTTCTCGTGCCCGCTGGGCACAAGTAAAAAATCAAAAGGACAAGTTGCGGTTCGAGAAGAACTGGGAGCAATTTCAGTAGCCATGATAAAAACACGCTTATGGTCAGTGGAAAACCCGAAGTCCCTTGCCATGCTGGCAGTGATAGGGAGTCTGGCCGTTTCCTTGCTGGCATTTATGACAGACCCGGTTCTGAACCGGGATGGGATGCTCTACATCGACCTGGCGACACAAATAGCGGCTGGGGAAATGCAAGGAAGCGTAACCGATACCTTTAACTGGCCGTTCTTTTCCTGGTTTCTGGCGGGTGTCATAAAGGTAAGTCCGTGGTCGGCGCTAACGTCTGCGATGATAGTGACTTCTCTCTTTGCTGCTGGAACTACTGCGCTGATGGTTTTGCTGTTGTCCCGGCTGGCGCAGGCGCCAGGGTGGCTGCTTTTGCTTTTCGTTATTGCATTGCCTGCCTTGAATGAATATCGGGCATCGGTGTTGAGAGACTGGCCAGCCTGGTGTTTTTCGCTGTTGGCGGTTTATGCCTGGTTTCGTTATGAAGATAAGGCCTCGGTGTGGTGGCTGTTGTCCTGTTTTTCTGCCATTGCCCTTGGGGTGCTTTGTCGTCTCGAGGTTGGAGCTGTGGCTGTTGGGCTGGCGTTGGCCGGGTTACTGATGCCGGAAAGAAACTGTAAAAAGCTGGCCGGGTTCTATGTTATGCCCGCAATCGGTGTGCTCGGACTTCTGCTTTTTCTGATTTTTAGTGACAGTGGAGCGGTGGGCAGGGTTCTTCATTATCTGAATGCGCTGAATATCGTTGACCGCTATCAGGAGTTTCAGCACTACGGCGATTTGCTTGCTGGAGCTGTTCTGAACAAGTTTTCTGATGAGTATGGTGGTCAGATTTTGTTCTGGGGGCTGATGACGATTATTCCCAGCAAATTAGTGATGCTGGTGGGGGCTCTGGTGCTGGCCATTTTTCTAAGACCCGTTGATTGGAAGAGTGGGGATCGCACTACCTATTTGGTGTTGTTCTATTTGTGGTTGGCAGTGTTGGTAATCTTTCTGGTGACCAGTTTGTTCTTGTCCTCCCGTTACGTGGTGTTTGCTGCTCTGATGTTTTTACCGTTCCTTTGGGTTCGGTTTTCACAGGCTTACCTTGGCGGAAGTGCCGTTTTCAGGCGGACGAGTGTGGTGGTTTTGGCCTTGTCTGCGTTGGCGACGTCCATCAGCAGTACGGGGCATGAAAAGGCCGCTCTGAGGGACGCGGGGCACTGGTTGGCCGCGCGTTCTGATCGTGTGGTTTACATCAATGATGGGCAGGTGAGTTTTTATGCTGATCAAGGATATTTCAGCTATGACACTGAGCCGTCGTTTCCGGCAACGGTAGCGCCGGGAAGCTTGCTGGCATGGCGCGTAGACCGCGCTGAGCAGGAACAGCTGTTAGCCTCTTTCCATTCCCGTTTCTCTCTGGAAAAAATCTTCGATAGTGACGGCGATGATGTGGTGGTGGTATTGGCCAGACAAAAGACGGATTGATCGTTACTTGTACGGAGATTGTCCGCTTTGCTGATGCTTGAACCGCTTGTGCACCCATAGGTACTGTTCCGGGTACTTGCGCACGTATCCTTCGATGGCGCTATTGATGCGAGCGGTATCCTGTTCATCGTCGCCGCAGGGAAAGTTTTCCAGTGCTGGCCCGAATTCGATTTCGTAGCGTCCGCCGGGTAAGCGATAGTGCGCGCAGGGGATGACTGCTGCCTTGCCCATGCGGGCGATGCGGCTGGTGGCGGTAATGGTGGCGGCGGGGATGCCGAAGAATGGCACATAGACTGCGTGGGCGGTGCCGTAGTCCTGGTCGGGGGCGTACCAGAGAATGTCGCCGTGGCGCAGCAGTTTTATCATCTGGCGAATCTCTTGCCTGTCTACGGTGCTTTTCACGTAATTACAGCGACCTTTATCGATCAGACGATCTATGACCGGGTTGTCGTTGGGGCGATAGACGGCGTGGAAGTCCAACACATAGCCAAGCAGGCGAGACCCTACATCAATGGAATTAAAATGCATGCCGAGCAGCAGGACTCCCTTGCCATCGGCGTGAGCCCGCTCGATATGCTCCATGCCTTTAATGGTCAGCCGTTTGTCCAGGTTGATACGGTGGTTGCTGAAGCTGCCTGCCATTTCCAGAATGGCTTCACCGGTGCTGGTCATGCAACGGCGGGCCAATGTTTCTTGCTCCGCCGGGTCCAATTCAGGGAAACAGAGCCGGATGTTGGTTTGCACAACATGTCGGCGTTTTTTGGCTAGGTGCCAGGCAAGGCGGCCAAGGCCACGCCCTATTGCGAGCAGCAGATTCCAGGGTAGTTGCCCGATCAGCCAGAACAGGCCTGCGCCCAGCCAGCTTGGGTACAGGCGAGGGTCTGAGAGCCGTGAGGGCCGGTTGGTGCGTTTTCCCATGAGGCTCTCAGCGGCTGTTTGGGCGGATGGCGGGGCGCTCGCTAAGGCGGGCCAGCAAGAGCGCCAGCGGTAGCCACAGGCTGAGCCAGCTGGCCTGGAACGGCACCAGCAAATAAGCACCGGCCGCGTAAGTCATGCACAGGCCGGGCACCACGGCAATGGTGTAGGCCGCATTCTCATGCCAGTTGATCTGGCGTTGCAGGAGTCCGGTAAACGGGCTCACCCAGCTGGCAATAAACAGCACCAGGCCGATCAGCCCAAGACCGTGGATCAGCAGCAGAAAGATATTGCGCGGATGGGCAAGCGTCAGCAAATGGCTGTCGTTGTGCCCCAGTACGCCATTCAGCGTTTCGTGGTTCAGTCCGTTACCGATCAGTGGGTGGGCAAAATAGTTGCTCACCGTCACGCTATGGCTGCCCTGTAGCATCAGGTAGAAGGCGGCGGCCAGCGGGATCAGGCTTAGCCAGCGGCGGGAGCTGCGGCTGGTCAGCCAGGCGATAGCAAACAGAATGCACATCAATCCCAGAGGCAAAGACGTCAGGCATAAAAAGCCGAACCCGACCCCCGCGCCAACCAGGCGGCGACCGCCTTTGCCCGATGCGCCTTCTTCCATGCCCTGTGCCAGCAGGATGAAGGTCGGTGCCACCATGGCCATCAGGGCCAGGGAGGGATCCAGGGAGGGCATGCGGAAAATCAGGTTGGCAGGTTCACTGAAGAGGGGGCTGCTGAATGGTTGGGTGGTGTAATAGCTGACCATCACCACCGTGGCCACCACCATGGCGCATAGCGCACCGTTGGCCATGGCTTGCTTGAAGGTGTTACGGAAATAGAGATGTAGCCAGCGGAACAGGCCCACCATGACTACGATCTGCACCACGCCGCGCACCGTCCGCGAGGAGTTGGGTTCCTCCGCCCAGGCCAGGCTGAGCAGGGCCCAGGCGAGTAACAGGTAGAGCGGAACCAGAAAGGGCGAGGTCATTAGCCGGTGGTCACCACTGACCACCGCGCGGGTAAGCAGGGTCAGGCCGGGCAGAAAGAACAACACATCGAGTACGTTGAGCAGGCCGATGCGGGAGTTGAACAGAAAAACACCGCTGAACATCACCGCAAATGACAATGTCAGCCACCAGCGTAACCAGCGACCTTGCATGATGTTGGGGGGCAGTGGCGGCATAGCGTGTCCTGTTGCTCCTAAATTGGCCAAGGGTTGCTGAATGATACCCTGACAGCGTGGCGATGCGTAATGGTTGTGCCCGGTCAGCAGGCAGTGGCGTGCCGGGAGTGTACTGTCAGAACCTTTTTGCCTCCACCGCTATGCTACAATTGCGGGCAATTCGGCTCTGTTGTCTTTTGGAGACATTGATGCAAAACCCGCAAATTCCTTCTTTTGCCCAGGCCCGCGTTCTGGTGGCTGGCGATGTCATGCTTGATCGTTACTGGCACGGCCCCACCGGCCGTATTTCGCCGGAAGCGCCGGTGCCGGTGGTGCGCGTTACCGAGCTGGAAGATCGCCCCGGTGGTGCCGCCAACGTGGCATTGAACATGGCCGCCCTGGGCGCCCGTGCAGAGCTGGTTGGGGTGACGGGCCGCGATGAAGCGGCCTCGATTCTGGAAGAGCGGCTGGCGGCGGCGGAAGTGGGTTGCCATTTTCAGAAAGTGGACGGGTTGCCCACTATTACCAAATTGCGGGTGATTAGTCGTCAGCAACAACTGCTACGGCTGGATTTTGAAGAGGCGTTCCACAGCCAGGATCCGGCGCCTTTTGCCGAGCAGGTTAAGCAGCAGTTAGCCCATTGCGGTGCGCTGGTGTTGTCGGATTATGCCAAAGGCGCCCTGCGTGACTGTCCCGGTCTAATCGCCCTGGCCCGCGAAGCGGGCGTGCCGGTACTGGTGGACCCCAAGGGTACCGACTTTGAGCCCTATCGCGGGGCGACTCTGCTGACGCCGAACCTGAGTGAGTTTGAGGCGGTGGTGGGGGCAGTAAAGGATGAGCAGGACCTGATTGAAAAGGGGCAGCAGCTGATCCGTGATCTGGACCTGCAGGCCATGCTGGTCACCCGCAGCGAGAAGGGCATGACCCTGCTGCGTGATGGCTTGCCAGAGCTGCACCTGCCGGCCCGGGCCCGGGAAGTGTTTGATGTGACCGGCGCCGGGGATACGGTGATTTCCGTGCTGGCAGTGGCGTTGGCGGCGGGTGCCGCCATGGAAGATGCGGTGGCGCTGGCCAACATCGCTGCTGGTATCGTGGTCGGCAAGCTGGGTACTGCTGTGGTGTCTGCGCCGGAACTGCGTCGTGCAGTGCATCAGGAAGGGGGCTTGGGTCGTGGTGTGATGACAGAGGAGCAACTGCTGATTGCCATCGAGGACGCCCGCGCCCAGGGTGAAAAAATTGTTTTCACCAATGGCTGTTTCGACATTATTCATGCCGGCCATGTGGGCTATCTGGATTCCGCCCGCCGTCAAGGTGATCGCCTGGTCTTGGCGGTGAACGGCGATGATTCCATTCGCCGCCTGAAAGGACCGGGTCGCCCCATCAATCCGTTGGAGCGACGAATGGCGGTGCTTGCCGCCCTGGAAGCGGTGGATTGGGTGGTGTCCTTTGATACAGACACCCCGGAGCCTTTATTGGAAGCCATCAAGCCGGATGTGCTGGTCAAGGGTGGTGACTACAGCGTGGAAGAAGTGGTCGGCCACGAGTTTGTGAAGCGCTATGGGGGCGAGGTGAAGGTGCTCGATTTTATCGACGATATTTCGACGACCAAAATCGTGGAAAGAATTCGTCAGGACTGACTCTGCAACGAAGCTGCTGTAGGCGCGCCTCAAGCGGCGCTCCTACTGCTCGGCCCCGGCTTCTTTGCGGTGACGGGCCGGTGTCTTTCCCGTCCACCGCTCAAAGGCCCTGACGAAGGCCGCTGATTCACTGTAGCCGAGCAATTCGGCGATCTGCGCCACGCTGCGGCTGGAGTCGCTCAGGTAGCGTCTGGCCTTGTCTTCCCTGACCTGATCCATGATGCCCTGAAAGGGGCGGGCCTCCTTGCTGAGCTGGCGGCGGAAGGTGCGTTCCGGGATGCCGAAGGCCTGGGCTACCTGTTCGGCGGTGGGGAAAGTACGCACGAACAGGCTCAGGTAGGCGCTAACCCGGTTTGCCAGATGCTCGGTGGGGGCTTCCCGGCGGGCCAGCATGGCCTCGCACTGTTCCCGATACATGTCCTGGGCCATCTTGTTGTAGCCGGGCATGCGTACCGCCATGTCCTCGTTACGGATCACCGCCTTGCAATAGGGCTGGTCGTAGCGCACCGGGCAGCCGAAATAGGCTTCGAATACGCCGGCATGATCGGGACGCGGATAGGGCATCCACACTTCCACCGGCTTGAGGTCCAGATTGAGCTGGGTCTGGATATCGTTGACCAGCTTGAAGGTGCCTACCATGTCGCGGTCGATCAGGGTGCGGCTCACCTCTGGAGGCAGGGGGATCGGGTGCAGTTCTAGGGCTGTGGTGGTTTCACCGGGGGCCAGCGCGATTTCCCCGTACAGGTAGGTCAGTGCCTGGTACTTCACCCCGAACTGGAACCCCTGGAAAGCGGTTTCACTGGTCATCAGCAGCATGGCCAGCTGGCCGTAACCGGCAAAGCCGAAACGGCTGCCCATTTCGAAGCCAAGCAGCGGATCGTCTACCTGTGGCAGCAGTTCAGTGAAGATCAGCAGTTCCCGGTCGCGGCCAATCTCGCTGCTCGGGTCCAGCTTGTTGCGATCCAGCCCATGGCGTGCCAGCACCGGCGCACAGTCGATGCCCTTCTCGTCTTCGAGCAGGTCGATGGTGTAGATGAGGGCGAGGATCGAGCGTTCAGACATGGCCGGAATTATCAATTTTTCAGTCAGGTTAACATGTATTCACTAAGCCTTGGCAAGGTTAGAGTGTTGCCATCGAGGAGCCCGTGAGTATCCCAGGAGAATACCTATGACAAGTCAGGCCAAGATCAATGTGAAAACCCGTCGCGTCAAAGTTGCCATCGTGGGCGGCGGTTTTGGTGGTATGTGCATGGCGATCAAGCTGCGCGAAGCCGGAATCGATGACTTCCTGCTGCTGGAGAAAGGCAATGGCATGGGCGGTACCTGGTACCACAACAGCTACCCAGGCGCCGCCTGTGACGTGCAGTCTCACATGTATTCCTTCTCCTTCGAGGGCAATCCGGACTGGAGCCACCGCTATAGTGGCCAGCAGGAAATCCACAACTACATTGAAGGTGTGAGCCAGAAGCACAACCTGCGTCAGTACACCCGTTTCAATGCCGAGGTGACCGGGGCCCATTTTGACGACCAGGCGGCCCTGTGGACCCTGAATCTGGCCGATGGCTCCCAGGTGGTGTGTCAGCACTGGGTACTGGCCAGTGGTCCCCTGCATGTGCCGTCGTTCCCCAAGTTCAAGGGCATGGATTCCTTCAAGGGCAAGATCATCCACTCCGCCCTGTGGGACCAGGACTATGACATGGCCGGCAAGAAAGTGGTGTCCATCGGTACCGGTGCCAGTGCCATCCAGTATGTGCCCCATGTGGCAAAAGAAGCGGGCCACCTGACCGTGGTACAGCGCACTCCGCCGTGGATTATCCCTCGCGATGAGCGTGCTTATTCCGGCCTGAGCAAGTGGGTATTCCGCCGCTTCCCGGCGCTGCGCAAGCTGCACCGTCTGCGCCTTTACCTGAGCAACGAAGCGCGCGTGCTGCCGATCTTCAATCCGCGTCTGGCCAAACTGGCCGAACCGGCGCTGAAAGCCTTCATCAATTACCAGGTGAAGGACAAGGAGACGGCACGCAAGTTGGTGCCCAACTACACGCTGGGTTGTAAGCGGATTCTGATTTCCAACAACTATTACCCCACCTTCAACCGCGACAACGTGGAGCTGGTCACCGAAGGGGTGAAGGAAATCCGGGAAAACAGCGTGGTGTTCAGTGATGGCACTGAGCAGCAGGCGGACTGCATTGTGCTGGGTACCGGTTTCATCGTGGATCCGCGTATCTACATGAAGGATTTCGAGATCACCGGTCTGCCGGGCCGTCGTCTGCAGGATGACTGGAAGGATGCAGCGCAGGCCTATCTGGGCACCACCGTGAGCGGTTATCCGAACATGTTCCAGCTGGTGGGGCCGAACACCGGCCTGGGCCATAACTCCATCATTTTCATGATCGAGAGCCAGGTGCGCTATGTGATGGATGCCATCACCAAGCTGGATAAGCGCGGTGATGCCTGGCTGGACGTGAAGCAGGACGTGCAGGATCGTTTCAATGACAAGCTGCAGGACGAGCTGAAGGGCACGGTTTGGCAGAACGGCGGGTGCATGAGCTGGTACCAACAGGCCGATGGCCGCAACACCGCCCTGTGGCCCCACGCGACCTTCCAGTTCATGGCCCGCACCTGGACCGTAAACATGAAGGATTACAACTGGCAGCCGGCGACCGAGAAGGTTTCCGTTAAGGAAGCCGTGGGCGGCTGACCAGGAAAGTTTCGAGTGACGAGAAGCGAGTTTCGAAAGGCGAAATCTTGTTGAGCATGTCTGGGTTCCGCAACTCGAAACTCGTGACTCGCTTCTGCTTCTTACCGTTCGCAATTCACTGGCGTGACTTGCTGGTAGAGCGGCAACACCGCCCCCATACGTTCCTGAAGGGCTTCGATGCGACTGTCATGGTTCGGGTGAGTGGAGAGAAACTCCAGTGGCTGGGCGCTCCCTGCGGCGGCCATATTTCTCCATAGTTCGGTGCTCTGCCGTGGATCGAATCCTGCGCTGGCCATCAGCTCCAGTCCCATCAGATCGGCCTCTTCCTCATGGCTGCGACTGAACGGCAGGGCGATACCCAGGTAGGCGCCTACGCCGAGAGCCTGCAGAATATTCTCGGTATCCGCATCCCCTTCGCTGAACAGCCCGATCACAAATAACACTGCCTTGATGCCAAGTTCCTGAGTGAGCCGTTCGTTGCCATGCCTGGCCAGCACGTGGGCGATTTCGTGGCCGATGACGGCGGCCAGCTGATCATCGCTTTGTGCTAGCTCCAGCAGCCCTTCGTTGACTCCAATCTTGCCGCCGGGGAGGGCAAAGGCGTTGGGGGTGGCATCGGCGAACACTACCACTTCCCAGGTGTCCGGCAGGCTGACCCCGGGAAAACGGGCGGGAATTCGTTGGATGAGCTGTTCCGCCACACATTGTGCTTCCCGGTTGGCACTCTCGTTGGCGCTTACCGGTAACTGCTGCTGCATCTGCACAAACGTCTGCTGGCCGAAGTCTGCCATCATCGATTCGGGGACCAGCGCCAGCTGCTCACGGCCGGTGGGTGTCTGGTCGCATCCGTAAAGCAGCAGGGGAATAATGATCAAGAGCGAACGATGCACGATGAGAGCCCGGTTGCCGTGAAGGTTTTTGCTCACGGTAGCGCAGGTGAAGGAAGTTGTGTAGCGGGATCAGAAACGAAAAAGGCCTCGCAATGCGAGGCCTTTTAAAGATGGTGCCCGGAGGCGGAATCGAACCACCGACACGGGGATTTTCAATCCCCTGCTCTACCGACTGAGCTATCCGGGCAATCAGGGCGCGTATTAAAGCTTCTGGAGGCGGATGCGTCAAGCCATTGGCGGTTCATTTGTTCGCATCGTGAGCAACCGGGGTGTATCCCTCGGCTTTTTCGTAGTTTTCATTGTTCAGAAAACGATCACGTTGCTCGTCCAGAAAGGCTCGCGCCTGTGGGTCCATCACGTTCAGGTGCTTTTCGTTGATCAGCATGGTCTGTTCGTGCAGCCATTCCTGCCAGGCCTTTTTCGAGACCGTCTCGAAGATATCCTGCCCCTTGGGGCCGGGGAAAGGGGGGCGGTCGAGGCCGTCCAGTTCAGTCTGGTATTTGCGGCACATTACCGTGCGGCTCATGGCAACTCCGTAAGCGGGTACATGTGGGGTGAACTATAACATGCGTGACTGGCGCGGGGCGTCGAGGCTTGCCAGCAGTTTCTTCACCGGCGCGGCCAGGCCCAGTGTGCCGGGAGATTGCGGGTCCACCCAGCGACCGTCACTGTCACGGGTGCCGGCTGGGACAACGGCCACTTCCAGGGGGGCGATGTCCAGGTGATAGTGGCTGAAGGTGTGCCGGAACGGGTCCAGTGGCTGGCTATCAGCACGGGCATCGAAAGCACGGGCTCTCAGGGCGTCGTCCATCTGTGACTCATCGTCGGTTTGTGGAAAGCACCACAGGCCGCCCCAGATGCCTTGCTGAGGGCGCTGTTCCAGCCAGACCCGGCCGTCACGGTCGCGCAGGATAAGCATGACGGTGGTGCGTACTGGCAGGGCCTTTTTCGGTTTCTTGCCGGGGTAATCCTGGGGATTGCCGTTGGCATGGGCTTCGCACCCTCGGTTTACCGGGCAGCTGGCGCAGTCGGGTTTGCCCCGGCGACACAGGGTGGCGCCAAGGTCCATGATCGCCTGGGTATAGTCCGCCAGCCGTGCGCGGGGCGTGTAGTGTTCAGACAGTTCCCAGAGCCGGCTTTCGACCGGTTTTTTGCCCGGCCAGCCGGGCACGGCGTGCAGGCGGGCGAGCACCCGTTTCACGTTGCCATCCAGAATCGGTGCACGCACGCCACGGCTCTGGGCAAGAATGGCGCCGGCGGTGGAGGGGCCAATGCCGGGCAGGGTGGCCACTTCCTCAACGGTATCCGGGAATTCGCCCTGATAGTTTTCCAGCAGTTGCTGGGCGCATTTATGGAGGTTGCGGGCGCGGGCGTAGTAACCGAGCCCGGTCCACAGGTGCAGCACCTCATCCTGCTCCGCCAGTGCCAGTGTTTTCACATCCGGGAAGCGCGCCATAAACCGCTCGAAGTAGGGAATGACCGTGCTGACCTGGGTCTGTTGCAGCATGATTTCCGATACCCACACCTGATAAGGCGTGCGCGGGTGCTGCCAGGGCAGATCCTGGCGGCCATGCTGGTCGTACCAGTCGAGCAGGGCCTGGCTGAAATCTTGCGGGGTGAGGGATGTGCTAGGCATGACACTCCGGACAAAAAACGGCGGAGATGGGCGTTTGCCCATCTCCGCCTGCGTGTTGCTGGCTGCGTGAAGCCTGCAGCGTCTCTTAATTAAACAGCTTCTTGAGGCCGTCCTGTAGCTGTTTGTTCACTTCTTCCTTGGCTTTCTTCTGGGCGGCATCCTTGAGGACTTCTTCGGTGGTGTCGCCTTCGCCGTCAATGCCGAACTTTTCTTTCAGCTTGTCTTTGGTGGCGTTGGCGGCGACCTGTTTGCCGATGTCCTTGAAGCCGTCCTTGTCCGGGCCGCACCATTTGGCGGGGCTGCCACCCAGGTTGCCTTCGCAGCGCAGCGGCCAGGTGGTGCCGGTCAGGTACTTGGAAGTGCCCAGCTCTGGCGACTGCATGCCGATTTTCAGGTCGAAGTCCTGGTTGAGGATATTCATCCAGCCATTACCGGTGATTTCCCCTTTTTGCAGTACCGCAGACAAGCTGTCCAGATACGCCACGTTCTTGTCCAGCCGCGCCTTGGATTTCAGGTCGAGAATCTTGGTGTCCTCGGACAGGGCGCTGGGTAACTTGCCGGATTCCTGGCTGGGAATCAGAGCGGTGGCCAGGCCCTGGAACTGGCCGAGCATGTCGTTCACGCCGCCAACCAGGGTGCTGTACAGGTTCAGGCCGCGCACGGTGGTGTCAGCCAGTGACAGGTCGATGGTGCCCTTGGCGGAGTTCATCAGCGCTTTTTCGCTGTTGCCGCTGGCGCTGTAGCTGCCCGTCATGTCGAACACCCCTTTGGCCAGATCATCCTCCAGAGCCATTTGTACCAGCGGCTGAATCTGGACGCTGGAAACGGTGTTGCTGGCGCTGATTTTCGGGGTGCTGCCGGAGGCATCCAGTTTGGCTTTGGCGCTGAAGCTGCCGCCCAGGGTGCTGCCGCTGGCGCGGGTCAGCTGCAAGACACCGTTTTTGGCGCTGACGGCAAATTTCATGTCGCTGGCGGTAATGCTGTCGTATTTCACGGTGCCAATGGCCAGTTCGCCGTCCACCAGCAGTGGGCGCAGGGTGTCCACCGGGATCAGCTCGTCACTGGACAGGCTGGCGGTTCCGCCGGTTTTGCCACCGCCGGCTGCGGCGGTTTCGCTATCGCCACTGGCAGGCGGCATGTAGCCGTCCAGGGTGATCTTGTCGAGCACCAGGTCAAAGATGATCTTGCCACTTTCCAGGCTGGCCAGGCCGGCGCTGCCGCTGAGGGTGCTGTCATCCAGGGTCAGGGTCAGCGGGCTGGCCATGACGCTGCCGGGCTCGCCGCCCAGGGTGGCGTCCAGGGCAATCTTGCTCAGTGCCTGGCTGTCGGTGGTTTCGATGGGCGCTTCGCCAATCGCTTCCAGCACCTTGTTGGCATCGAAGGGCGCGGTGGCCAGCTTGCCGCTGAGCTGCATGTCGCCGGTGAGGGCGCTAATGTCCACGTTGCCTTTGGTCTCGGTGCCGGCAGCTTGCAGCAGCAGGTCCTTGATGGAGACGGTGTCCTCGTTCAGGTTTACATCCAGATTCTGTTCCAGATGCACATCCACCGGCATGGTGGTGGCGCCGGCGATATTGGCATCCAGTGTCATCGGGTTGAGGACAAAATGGTTATTGTCGATATCGGCGGCCAGTACCGTGTCCAGATTCATGTCCACGCGCATGTCGCTCTGGTCCTGATAGCGCAGGGACATCTGCAGCGGGAAGGGTTCATCCAGGTTCACGTCCTGGGCATTCAGATTAAAGTGCTCGACGACGATGTCGGTGCCATCGGCGGTGCTGCGGTAGCGAACCTTGCCGTCGCTGACCACGACTTTGGGAATGGTCAGCGGAATGTCCAGGCTGCTGCTGCCCTCGTCTTCGGCCGCCGGTTCTTCTTCAGTGGCGGTGTCTTCTGCCGGCGTCTGCGGGCCGATCTGCTCCCAGTTGGCGCCGTCCGGGCCGTCCACCAGGTTTACATTCAGGCCGGCCAGGGTGATGCCGTCCATTTCCACCTGGCCGTACAGCAACGGTAATACGGCAACGCTGACGCTGGCTTCGTCGAGGGCGGCGAACAGTTCTTCGTCATCGGCAATGCGGGCTTCGGTGCGGCCAAGACTCACGCCCAGCGAGGGCCAGAATTGCCAGGCCAGGTCACCCTGAATGTCCAGTGTCAGGTTGGCCTGTTCCTGTGCCTGTTTCTCGATTTCCGGCTTGAACTCGTTGGGATCAATCACCTGCGTGATCACAAAAACAGCAATAGCTAATAGCACAATGATGGCAAACAAAGTGATCAGCAAAATTTTTAACAGGCGTCCCATGTAGCACTCCTTGCGCGTTGGTCGTTGGACCGTGATTATAGCAGTGGGGATTCACTGGCCATACCGTAGCATTATTCATGATTGTTATTGTGAAGTTAGGGGAAGAACGTTTGCGAAAGTTCCATGTTGTTGTCTTGATGGCGCTGCTTTTGGTGGGGGGCATCGTGCGTGCCGAGCCCATTGCACTGGTTTCGGCGGGAGACGGCGTTCAGTTGGGTGCCCGGGTGGATGTGCTGGAGGACCCGGAAGGCAATTGGACCTTGAGTCAGATTCGTGACCAGTTCGCCAGCCGTTTTCGCCAAAGTGACAGTAATACCCTGAATTTCGGTTTTACCAAAAGTACCATCTGGCTGCGTTTTCAGCTGGATGCCAGCCAGATGGATGGGCGTAGCTGGTTTCTGGTGGAGCGCTACCCCATTCTCGATGAGCTGACCCTGTTTGTGCCGCAACCGGATGGCGAGTTCCGGGAGTATGAGGTGGGGGATACGCGTCCCTTTGGGCGGCGGCCCATGGATCACCGGTCTTTTGTGTTCAATCTGGAATCGCTGCCTGACGGGGTGAGTGAGTACTATATCAAGGTCCGAGGCAAGGGCGCATTGAACATGATGCCCATGCTTTACAGTGCCAAGGGGCTGGTGGAATACACCTATCTGGAGCAGTTGCTGCAGGGGCTGTTCTACGGTTCGTTGACCATCATGCTGATTTACAACCTGCTGTTGTTTCTGTCCCTGCGTGACAATGTGCACCTGCACTTTGTGGTGTTTCTTGCCGGGGTGCTGTTTTTCAATATCTGCGTCAGTGGTTTCGGGCTTCAGTATTTGTGGCCGGAGACCCCCAGGATCAATGAATATTTCTGGCTGACCACCTATACCTGCGGGTTGGCGCTGGCATTGTATTCGCGCCAGTTCCTGCAGCTGGCCCAGCGCTTTCCGCGCTATGACCGATTGCTGAAGCATTACCTGATTCTGATCGGGGTGGCGTTTGCGCTGCAGTGGGTGATTCCGCCACCTTATTCCTATCACCTGTCCACCGTGGTGGTGATGATGACGGTGGTGCTGTTCAGCTGGCTGGGTTGGGTTGTGTGGCGCCAGGGGTTCCGGGTGGCGCGCTTGTATGTGCTCGCCTGGTCGGTGTTCCTGCTTACCGTGTTCCTGTATGCCATCGGCAATCTGGGCTTGATTCCTTATAGCGTGATTGTTCCTTACTTGCCGCATTTCGGCGCGCTGTGGGTGGTGGTGATGTTGTCACTGGCGCTGGGCGACCGGATCCGGTTTCTGGAAAGCGAGCGCAAGCAATTGTCTGTGGAGGCACAGCAGAATCTGGAGCGGCACCTGGCGGATATCGAACAGATGAACCAGGACAAGTCCATGTTCCTGCAGTACATCAGCCATGAGCTGAATACGCCGATCAACTGGATTGGCGCTGCCGATTCGCTGGGACAGTCCGGGCAGGGGCCGGGTGAGAAAGAGGTGGATGTGTGGGCCATGGTGCGCAAGGGGCAGCGGCGCCTCACGGGAATCGTCAGCACCTCGCTGCGTTATTTTGACCTTTCCGACCGCCACCAGCCGCCGTTGCAGGGGAGTTGTCAGCCCATGTGGATGCTCGACGCCATTCTGCGTGACCAGGCGGCGCGGATAGAGGCCTGTGGCGTGGCGGTGCGCAACCGGATCTCACCGAATTTGCAGGTGCGTGCCTGTGAAGGGGAGTTGCGTGAAGTGCTGAGCATGGCGCTGGATAATGCCCTGCGCTTCAGTGCCGAAGGCGGCAGCGTGGAAATCAGCAGCGCGGTGGATGTGCCGGCGGGCGATGCCGAGCTATGCATCCGTGATGAGGGGAAAGGCGCTACCGCAGATCAGCTGGAGCACATTCTCGAGCCGTTCTTCGTGATGGGGTCGCGTCACCATGAGGAAGGCTTTGGCCTGTCCCTGGCCATGGCGAGGGTGATGGTTGAGCAGGTGGGCGGTTCTCTGTGGGCACAAAGCGCTGGCCCCGGGCGGGGCTTTGCGCTGCATATCCGGCTGCCACTGGCTCAGTTATAGGCCACGCTGAGCATGTAAGGCGTTATTCAGAGGTTCCCTGGCAGTGGTCTGGCAGGGCGAGCGTTTCTCCCAGCTGCTGGCCGATCAGGCGCAGAAAATCCTTGCCCACGCCGCGCCCCTGAGTGGCCGGATGCACGACCATCCAGGCCAGCTGCGGCTGGTTTTCTTCTATCAGGGCGATAGCCACGCGCTGGCCATTGAAGTGGGCAGCGAACAGTCGTCCTTGTCCTTCAGTCACCGCATCGGCCAGCTTCTGGCGGTATTGCGGGGCATCACGCAGTACCTTGGCAAAGGCCTGACATTGTTCCTGAGAGAGGGGGTGGGCCTGAACGCTGATCGGCATGGTGAAACTCCGCTGGTTTTGGGGGGTCGGTGCTGCTGCAATGGTGTCAACAGGCTCTCAGGCTGCGTATAATAGCCGGTCCAATGCCTGGGAGGTATAGATGAGCAAGCGAAGCGCTACCGTAGAGCGCAACACCCTGGAAACTCAGATTCAAGCCACCATCAGTCTGGATGGCACCGGTCAGTGCAAACTGGATACCGGATTGCCGTTCCTCGAGCACATGCTCGATCAGGTGGCACGTCATGGTTTGGTCGATCTGGATATCAAGGCCAAGGGTGATCTGCACATCGATGCCCACCATACGGTGGAAGATATCGGCATCACGCTGGGTCAGGCCTTCGCCAAGGCCATCGGTGACAAGAAAGGGGTGCGCCGTTACGGTCACGCCTATGTGCCTCTGGACGAAGCCCTGTCACGGGTAGTGCTGGACCTGTCCGGCCGTCCGGGCCTGGAAATGTTTGTGGATTTCACCCGGGGCAGCATCGGTGGCTTCGACGTGGACCTGTTCTATGAGTTTTTCCAGGGCTTCGTGAACCACGCCATGATTACCCTGCATATCGATAACCTGCGCGGCAAGAATGCGCACCACCAGGCTGAGACCGTGTTCAAGGCCTTTGGCCGCGCGCTCCGTATGGCGGTGGAGCCGGACCCGCGCATGGACGGTATTACCCCGTCTACCAAGGGTACCCTCAGCGAAAGCGAGTAACCGTACAGCACAGGCTCCCGAATATGAGTGAAGTCGTTGCCGTTATTGATTACGGCATGGGTAACCTGCACTCCGCAGGCAAGGCGCTGGAAAAGGTCGCCAATGGCCAGACCATCATCATCACCGGCGACCCGGATCAGGTCCGCGCGGCGGACCGGGTGGTCTTTCCCGGTGTGGGCGCCATTCGTGACTGCATCGCCGTTCTGAAAGACACGGGCCTGGATCAGGCGATTCGGGATGTGGCGAAAGCCGGCAAGCCATTGCTGGGGATTTGCGTCGGCATGCAGGCGATGATGGCCCGCAGTGAAGAAAATAACGGCGTGGATTGCCTGGGTATTTTCGACGGGCAAGTCACGTTTTTCGGTGAGCTGTTCAGCGATACCGGCACCCGTTTGAAAGTGCCGCACATGGGCTGGAACCAGGTACAGCAGGGCATGGCGCACCCCATGTGGGCGGGGATCGACAACCATGCCCGCTTTTACTTTGTGCACAGTTACTGCGTCACCGGCCTGCCCGACGAGGCAGTGGCCGGGCGTTGCGACTACGGCCTGACTTTTGCTGCTGCGGCTGTCCAGGGCAATGTGTTTGCCGTGCAGTTCCACCCGGAAAAAAGTGCTGACGCCGGTCTGACGCTGCTGGAAAATTTTCTGCGCTGGCAACCTAAGATCAACTGACAGTTGATAGTGGACAGTTGACAGCGATAAACCCGTTTCATCCGTTGCCTTCCTGTATGGCAGCCCAGTTTGAGAAATCACTATGCTTTTGATTCCTGCCATCGACCTGAAAGACGGAAAATGTGTTCGCCTGAAGCAGGGTCGTATGGAAGACGACACCGTGTTCTCCGATGACCCGGTTGCCGTGGCCAGCCACTGGGTGGAGCGTGGTGCCCGCCGTTTGCATCTGGTCGACCTGAATGGCGCCTTTGCCGGTGAGCCGGTGAATGGCGAGATCGTCAAGGCGATTGCCAAGGCCCACCCGGATCTGCCAATCCAGATTGGTGGCGGTATTCGTAGCCCGGAAATTATTCAGGCCTACCTGGACGCGGGAGTGCAGTGGGTGATCATTGGTACCAAGGCGGTGAATGAGCCGGCATTCGTCAAAGCCATGTGTGAGCAGTTCCCCGGCCACATCATCGTGGGCCTGGACGCCAAAGACGGCAAAGTGGCTACCGATGGTTGGGCGAACGTGACCGATGTGGATGTGATCGATCTGGCGAAACAGTTCGAGAACGATGGCGTCTCCGCCATCGTCTACACCGATATCAGCCGCGACGGCATGTTGCAGGGCGTGAATGTGGATGCCACCGTGAGACTGGCCCAGTCCATGTCGATTCCGGTGATCGCCTCCGGCGGCATTACCAATCTGGACGACGTGCGCAACCTGTGTGCGGTGGCTGACCAGGGCATCAGTGGTGCCATTACCGGACGTGCCATCTACGAAAACACCCTGGACTTTGCCGAAGGCCAGGCGCTGTCCGATGAGTTGAGCGGCGCCTGAGCGCCGGGGACGTATTATGGGTTTAGCCAAACGCATTATTCCTTGTCTTGATGTGGACGCCGGCCGTGTGGTCAAAGGCGTGCAGTTCGTGGACATCCGCGATGCCGGTGACCCGGTGGAGATTGCCAAGCGTTATAACGATGCCGGCGCCGATGAAATCACCTTTCTGGATATCACCGCCAGCCATCAGGAGCGCGATACCACCCTGCACACGGTGGAGCAGATCGCCAGCCAGGTCTTTATTCCGCTTACCGTGGGTGGCGGCGTGCGTGCGCTGGAAGATATTCGCAACCTGCTGAATGCCGGGGCCGACAAGGTGGCGATCAACTCGGCGGCGGTACATAACCCGGAGTTTGTCCGTGAAGCGGCGGAGCGGTTTGGTTCCCAGTGTATTGTGGTTGCCATCGACGCGAAAAAAGTCAGCGCGGAAAGCGACACCAACCGCTGGGAAATCTTCACCCACGGCGGCCGCAAACCTACAGGCCTGGATGCGGTGGAGTGGGCACGCAAGATGACCGATTACGGTGCCGGTGAAATCCTGCTGACCAGCATGGATCGTGATGGCACCAAGAACGGTTTTGACATCGCGCTGACCCGTGCCATCTCCGATGCGGTGCCGGTGCCGGTGATCGCCTCGGGCGGGGTCGGCAATCTGCAGCATCTGGTGGACGGCGTGCAGCAGGGCGGCGCCGATGCGGTGCTGGCGGCGTCGATCTTCCACTTCGGCGAATACTCGGTGCAGCAGGCCAAGGAATTCATGCAGTCAGCCGGCGTGGAAATGCGCCTGGGCTGATGGTCGCCGAGCCTTCTTTCGGCTGGATTAACCTCCTGTCACAACTTTAGCCGCTACGTACTGGCTATAAATGAAACCCTGTTTTACTCTCGAGGTTTTGGGGGCGCTGCCCCCGTTGAAAGACCATAAAAAAATCACGGGAGAGTTGTAATGGGTTCAGGTGCGTTGATTGATATCGGGCTGCCGTTATCGTTGTTTTTGATCATGGTGGGGATGGGCATGACCCTGACCCCCAAAGATTTCCGCGAAGTTGTCATTGCCCCGCGTGGCACCTTCTATGGCCTGGTCTGCCAGATACTTTTGCTCCCGCTGATCGCCCTGGGTGTGGCGCTGGCGCTGGACCTGTCGCCGGCGCTGGCGGTGGGGCTTATTGTGATTGCCGCCTGCCCGGGTGGTACTACCTCCAATCTGTTTGTCTATCTGGGGCGCGGTGATGTGGCCCTGTCCATTGTGCTGACGGTGCTTGCCAGCCTGATCACCATTGTCACGCTGCCCGCGTTTACGGGCTGGGCCCTCGAGCGTTTTCAGGACACCGCCAGGACCCTGGAACTGCCGGTGATGCGCACCATCATTACCCTGTTCGTGATCATCTTGCTGCCCGTGGCTATCGGCATGGCTATCCGCCACTTTCGTCAAGGCTGGGCAGAAAAAGGCGAAAAAGCGGTGGGCCTGTTGGGGTTGGCGGTGATGGTGGCGGTAATTGCACTATTGCTGGTGGAGTTGGGTGATGAGGCTCTGGTGCTGTTCAAGCAGGCAGGTGTATCGGCCATTGTTCTCAATCTGGCTGGTATTGTCCTGGGCATGGTGGGGGGCCGGGTGATCGGCTTGAGCCGTGATCAGGCGTTCACCGTGGCCATCGAGCTGGGTATCAAGAACGGTACGCTGGGGCTAATGGTGACCCTGACTCTGCTGCATTCCGAGGCCATGTCTGTGCCGTCTGCGGTTTACGGTGTGCTGATGTTTGCTTTCGGTTTCCTGATGATCGGTTACGCCAAACTCACCGGTATTGGCAAAAACCGGGATCAGGACCCGGCGTGAGCGTCGCTCCCGGTGGTGGCTGTGGTCACTGGCGGGGTGCTCAATAGCATGGACACCGGCACTACCTCAATGCCGGCGTCTTGCATCAAGGGCAGAACCTGCTGCAGGTAGTGCACGGTTTCCGGGTACGGGTGGCCGATGGCAATCGCCTGGCCGCGTTGCCGGGCCAGCCGGATCAGCCGGTTGAACTGCTCATTGATGCTGACCAGATTGCGTTCATTATCCAGAAAGACATCGCGCCCGGCGTGGGATAGCCCTACCTGCCGGGCCACCTGCTGTGCCACGGAGTGACTGCTGGTGCGGCTGTCCACAAAGAACAGCTGGTGCGCCTTCA
>NZ_LWFX01000221.1:0-2382 GCF_001635175.1 Alcanivorax sp. HI0083
CCACACGTCCCGCTCGCCGTAGAAGAAGCCTTTCAGTCCATCGCGTACTTGCTGCCCACCAACCAGTTCAACACCGGTGGCCAGCAAGTACGCGATGGACTGAAAGGCTTCTTCTACGGCGAGCGGGACGTGTGGCGCCCCGGTGATGACATTCACCTGACCTTTATTCTGGAAGACCAGGACAACACCATCCCCGACGGCCACCCACTGATGCTGGACTGGTTTGATCCCCGTGGTAACAAGGTGAAGAGCTATACCCTGGACAAGCCGGTGGGCGATTTTTATGCCTTCACACTACACACAGAAGAGGACGCGCCCACCGGGAACTGGCGTGCGGTGGCCCGGCTGGGTCAGCGTTATTTTGATACCCCGATTCGGGTGGAAGCGATCAAGCCCAACCGGCTGAAAATCGAGCTGGATCTGCCGGAAACGCTCTACACCAACCAAACCACCGACATTGGGTTATTTACCCAGTGGCTCAACGGTGCCACCGCCGCCAATTTGAAGGCCGACATGAAAGTGCGGGTGAGCGCGCGCACCACCCGTTTCGACGGCTACGACGCTTATCACTTCGATGACCCCACCCGAAAGCTCAGCAGTGAGCCGTTCACCGCCTTCGATGGCAACGTGGACGGGCAGGGTAACGCCACCGTGCCGCTCACGGTGAATGTGAAACAGACCCCGGGCATGCTGCGCGCCACCCTGACCACCCGCGTGTTTGAAAACAGCGGCGACTACAGTACCCAGATTCGCAGCGTGCCGGTGTACCCGTTCAAGCACTGGGTGGGCATGCGCATTCCCGAAGGCAGCGGCTGGGGCGGGGCACTGTCCCGAGAAGGGCTGCACGCCATCGACCTGATCAGCCTGGACAGCGACGGCAAGCCCGACGCCAGCCGGCCGCTGGATATCAGTGTCTACCAGATTGATTGGCGCTGGTGGTGGGACCGGGCCGGGGATGACCTGAGCAACTACATTAGTGACCCCAACACCAAACGCGTAGCCGATGCACAGATCACCACCGACGCAGAAGGCCGCGCCCAGTGGAATCTGAACGGCGAAGACTACGATTGGGGTCGCCATCTGATTCGCATTTGTGACCGGCAAAGCGACCACTGCACCGCACAAACCGTGTACCTGGGCTGGAGCTGGGAGCAAGCCAGTGGCAGCCAGGATGCAGCCACACGGCTGTCCCTGTCCGCAGACCAGGACCGTTACGCCGTTGGCGACACGGCCCATATTCAATTACCCGCTGTCGCCAAGGGCCGCCTGCTGGTGAGCCTGGAAACCGGCTCACGGGTACTGGATCATTACTGGCTGCCCGCCAACGGTGAAGCGCAAACCTTGGATATCCCCATCACCGCCAACATGGCGCCTAATGTGTACGTGCATGTGGCGTTGCTACAGCCGCACAGCGGCCGCAACAACGACCGGCCCATTCGGCTCTATGGCCTGGTGCCGCTGTTGGTGGATGACCCGAATACCCGTCTTGCCCCGCAAGTGAGCGCCCCGGACAAGGTGAAACCGGAAGACACCTTTACCGTGAAGGTCAGTGAACAGCAGGGCAAATCGATGACCTACACCCTGGCGCTGGTGGATGAAGGCTTGCTTGGCCTGACCAACTACCAGACCCCGGATCCCCACGACAGCTTCTATCGCCGCGAAGCCCTGGGGGTGCTGACCTGGGATCTGTTCGACATGGTAGTGGGCGCCTACGGGGCAGAACTGGATCAACTGCTGGCACTGGGCGGCTCCGACGGGGCCGACGATGGCCGGGAAAAGCAGCGTCGCCGTTTCCCGCCGGTGGTGAAGTTCCTGGGGCCGTTCACCCTGGAGGCCAATGAAACCGCCAATCACGAGATTACCTTGCCGCCGTACATGGGCCAGGTGCGGGCCATGGTGGTGGCCGGTGACAACGGCGCCTATGGCAAGGCCGAACAGGACATTACCGTCACCCAGCCGCTGACGGTGCTGAGCACCTTGCCACGGGTGCTGGGGCCGGGGGAAAGCGTGTCGCTGCCGGTTACCGTGTTTGTCACCGACGACAGCCTGAAAAAAGTCACCCTGACCGTGGACGCCGATGAAGACCTGTTCGAGGTGGAGCAGGGCAAGGCCACGCTGACCTTCACTGGCCCGTCCGATCAGATTGCCATGCTGAAAATCACTGCCAAACAGCAGGTGGGTACCGGTGACATCACCGTCACCGCCAAAGGCGGCAAACATCGCGCTTCGGAAACCGTGCATCTGCCAGTGCGTGCGGCTAACCCGCCCACCACCCGCGATACCCGGAAAGTGCTGGCGCCCGGTGAAATCTGGGCGCTGGAGTCGCAGCCCCATGGCATGGCCGGCACCAACAGCAGCACCGTGGTGGTCAGTGCCTTGCCC
>NZ_LWFX01000222.1:0-755 GCF_001635175.1 Alcanivorax sp. HI0083
AACAAGATGGCCCAGGACATGTATCGGGAACAGTGCGAGGCCATGCTGGCCCGCCGGGAAGCCCCCACCGAGCATCTGGCAAACCGGGTTAGCGCCTACCTGAGCCTGTTCGTGCGTACTTTCCCCACCGCCGAACAGGTAGCCCAGGCCTTCGGCATCCCGGAACGCACCTTCCGCCGCCAGCTCAGCAAGGAGGCCCGCCCCTTTCAGGGCATCATGGATCAGGTCAGGGAAGACAAGGCCAGACGCTACCTGAGCGACTCCAGCCGCAGCGTGGCGCAGATCGCCGAATTGCTCGGCTACAGTGAATCAGCGGCCTTCGTCAGGGCCTTTGAGCGGTGGACGGGAAAGACACCGGCCCGTCACCGCAAAGAAGCCGGGGCCGAGCAGTAGGAGCGCCGCTTGAGGCGCGCCTACAGCAGCTTCGTTGCAGAGTCAGTCCTGACGAATTCTTTCCACGATTTTGGTCGTCGAAATATCGTCGATAAAATCGAGCACCTTCACCTCGCCCCCATAGCGCTTCACAAACTCGTGGCCGACCACTTCTTCCACGCTGTAGTCACCACCCTTGACCAGCACATCCGGCTTGATGGCTTCCAATAAAGGCTCCGGGGTGTCTGTATCAAAGGACACCACCCAATCCACCGCTTCCAGGGCGGCAAGCACCGCCATTCGTCGCTCCAACGGATTGATGGGGCGACCCGGTCCTTTCAGGCGGCGAATGGAATCATCGCCGTTCACCGCCAAGACCAGGC
>NZ_LWFX01000223.1:0-836 GCF_001635175.1 Alcanivorax sp. HI0083
AGAGTTGTTGCCAGCGGGTATAAAAGCTGGCCACCGGTTTGACCGGCACAACGCTGGCGTGACCGTTGCCGATGGGCGAGAGATCCGGCGTGGCGCCCACGTCCAGGCTCAGCCAGTCGTAGGCCAGCTGGCTGCCCTCGCTGAGCTGTAATTGCCGTTTCTTTTGATCAAGCTGTGTGACGCTGGCCTGAACAAACCGGCAGCCGCTGGCCTGGCATAACCGGTACACATCCACATGGGTGTCATCCAGCGTGTAGTGTCCGGCGATCAGCCCCGGCAACATGCCGGAATAGGCGCTCAGGCTGTCCGGAGACACCATAGTCAGGCGTACGCCGGGAATCGGTTTCATGGCCAGCATGCGCAGGGCCAGCGCGTGGCTGTGGCCGGCGCCGACAAAGACCAGATCGTATTGGGCGGAGGGGCTTATCACAGTGGCATCATCACAGTTGCAGGTCGCCTTGCAGGTAGCAGCGGGCGCTGCCGCTGAGGGTGACGCGGTCGCCTTTCAGCTGGCAGTGCAGCTCACCGCCACGGGCAGAGAGCTGGCGGGCATGGAGGGTGTTTTTGCCGAGTTTTTCTGCCCAGTAGGGCACCAGGGTGCAATGGGCCGAGCCGGTGACCGGGTCTTCCGGAACGCCTTTGGCCGGGGCAAAAAAACGGCTGACAAAATCACAGTCGTCGCCGGGAGCGGAAATCATTACCGCGAAGGTATCCAGCGCCGCGATGGCGGTGAAGNCGGGTTGGAAATTGCGTACCTGATCGGCGTTGTCCACGATGATCCGGGTGTCCCGGGCTTGCAGCACTTCGCGGATGGGCACATCCAGCGCCCGGGAAAA
>NZ_LWFX01000224.1:0-1008 GCF_001635175.1 Alcanivorax sp. HI0083
GTCGAAATGGGCCACAAGCTGGTTCTGCGGGAAGTAGTCCCGCGCGCGCCAGAACCTGTCCAGCGGCTGGTAATCCGCAGGGCGAGCAGGGTGTGCCTCCTCCCGCGTCACTGCACAGAAGGCGGTATGCCGAAACCCGAAATCCGCCGCGTATTGCTCGCGCAGATCAAAAAAGCGGTGCCCCACGCCTTCGCCCCGATAGGGCTTGAGCAGCACCGACTCTCCGAAATAGAACACCGAATCCAGCTCGGCACCCAATTGCCGGAACGGCACCTGGAACTCTTCATCCGCCTCACGTAGCGGTAGCGCCGTCGCCGCACCAACCAGCCGGTTGTATTCCAGCGCCAGCACAAACACGCTACGGTCAGACTGGGCATAGCGGTCCAGGTAACGGCGCTCGTAATCCAGATCCCCGTCGTAGAGATAGGGGTAATCCCGAAACACCGCAATACGCAATTGCGCCAGTGCATCCAGCCAGGGCTCGACGGCAATACCAGTAACCGGGCGAATTTCCACTGTGGACATGAGCGCTCCTGAATACCTGCGAACAAGGAATCACATGAATACCACGTCCAAGAGACAGCTACGAGCCTCTAGCTTCTAGGCTCGTAGCTCGTAGCTAAAACCTCACCCCGGCCAGGCAAGAATCAGCCCGGTGCACCAAAGCACTATAAACACCGCCTGGCGGAAACGCTCTTCATTCACCCGGTGATGCAACCACTCTCCCAACAGGATGGCCGCGATAACCACAGGTACCAGCAAACCGATACGCGGGGCTGCCGGCAGCAAAGTGCCGTCGATCAGGAACACCACGGTGAGCAGGCTGTTCAGCGACAGCCAGACCAGAATCAGGGTGGCACGGAAGGCTTTCTTTTCCAGTGACAGGCCACTCAGGGCATACACCAGCAGCGGCCCACCGGAGGCAAACAAGCCATGGGTGATCCCTGCCACGAACATCCAGCAACGGGACCACCAGGCACCATGAGGTGCCATCTCGATCCCCTTCCA
>NZ_LWFX01000225.1:0-801 GCF_001635175.1 Alcanivorax sp. HI0083
ATCGTGGCCAACGGCCCAGCCATGGCGGGCATCAGCAAAACACACCGAGGTGAGCAGTACTTCAGATGGCGTTACCGCCTGCTTCCAGTGATCGCCTTGATCATCGGAATAGAGAATTTTACCCCGGTCACCCACAGCAACGACCCGGCTATCCGCATAAGCGATATCCAGATAATTGTTAGCCGTGACCAGTGGAGCATCATTCGAAACGAAATCTGCCTGCAGAGGCGCAGACAGCATGGCCGACAGAGCCATTAACACTGTTTTTTTCATTGTCCCTTACTCTTCCCGAGGGCCCCGTTCCAGGGCCGAGCACAAAACGACCGGGGGCCATGGGTGGCGTCCCGGTCGTTTTGCCTTGCCGGCTTCATTGAGCCGGCATTTTTTATAATTAACGACCGCGGCGACGTAGCGCTGCCGGGTGGAAATAACGATCGCCCGGTACCGGCTGGCTGTAATCCAGGATGGAAGACTCTTCGTTATCCAGGAACTGCACGTGGTAACGCTGAGCACGCAGGTCGTGGAAGGTATCCAGAGCCGTCCACTGGGTCGGCACTTCGTAGTAGTTCTTGATGTAAGCCAGGCTCACGCGCCACAGCTCGCCACGACGGTCGTACTGGTCGATGGCGGCAATCTGCCAGGAATCTGCATCAATATAGAAACGACGCTTCTGGTAGATGTGTCGCTCACCTTCTTTCAGGTTTGCTTCCACCACCCAGACGCGATGCAGTTCCCAACGCTGGTAATCCGCATTGACGTGCCCTGGCTGCAGCAAGGTCTCGTACTTCACATCCGGGCTAT
>NZ_LWFX01000226.1:0-675 GCF_001635175.1 Alcanivorax sp. HI0083
AGGCAGGTTTTCCCGGTCCAGCCAGTCGGTCAGCAACTGTACCCAGGCCCCGGTGACGCGCATGGCAGCGGCCATGGTCTCTCCTTGTGGGTGACGTTTACCCTGTTGGCCTAAATTGTCAAAAATAAGGCATGGATAGTCAATACTATCCGCCGCGCTTGTCGCACACTGCCATCTTCCACGTTTCACCGCGCTCCCACCGAGCTTCGAGGTTTCTATGGCATTAATGGACTGGTTCAACAACGTCTGGCAGAACAGCGGCCTGGTACCGCTATGGAATGCCCTGCCCGACTGGCTGGCGCTGGATGCCCGACAGCTGATCTTTGTCGTGGCCACGCCGCTTTTTATTGGCCTGTTCCTGTGGGAATACCGCAAGATTCGCCACAACAACCGGCTGGTGGATGGCCGTGAATCCTGGCTCAATTTCATGCTCGGTGCCGGCTACCAGACCACCGAGTTGCTGTTCGCCGGGCTGATCGCCTTCCCCGTGTATGCCTTTGCGTATCAGCACCGGTTGCTCGATATTGAGCTCAACGTCTTTACCGCCATCGCCCTGTGGTTTCTGGTGGATTTCTGCTACTACGGCTTCCACCGCACCTCACACCGGGTGCGCTGGTTCTGGGCCGCCCATGTGACCCACCACTCCTCCGAGCGGATGAATTTCTCCACTGCCAT
>NZ_LWFX01000227.1:0-1085 GCF_001635175.1 Alcanivorax sp. HI0083
AAAAAGGGAGAACACAATGCCGTTAACCAGCCCGATAATTACACCGGTGGTGGTCCTGGTCGCCTGGTCCATGGTCATGTGGCTATGGATGTACATCACCCGCCTGCCGGCCATGAAAGCGGCCAACATGAAGCCGGACCCGAATGCCCCACGCGGTGAACAGATGAGCACCCTGCCCGCTCGTGTGCGCTGGAAGGCGGATAACTACAATCACCTGATGGAACAGCCCACGGCGTTTTATGCCGTGGCCCTGTCGCTGGCACTGCTTGGCCAGGGTGATGGCATCAACCTGAAGTTGGCCTGGGCCTATGTGGGTATCCGCGTGGTGCATTCGCTCCTGCAGGCGCTGATCAACAAGATTGAGCTGCGCTTTGTGTTGTTTGCCCTGTCGTCACTGGCCCTGATTGGGTTAACCGTGAATGCGTTGCGCGCCGTGTTCTGATGGCCTTTGATACTGATCTGGCGTTGCGGGTGCGCGAAGGCCTGCGCACTGTCAGTGGTGCCCTGCCCGATGAAAAGCGCATGTTCGGTGGCCTCTGTTTCATGATCGCCGGCAACATGTGTTGCGGCATTCTGGGTGACCGCCTGATGGCCCGGGTCGGGCCGCAGTCCCATGAACGGTTGTCCGCTGAGCCTGGCGCCGGCGAGATGGATTTCACCGGCCGGCCCATTAACAGGCTGTTGAAAAGCCCTTTACGTACTCAGCGTGGCCTGAAGGGGGCAGCTGTTGTGTTTTGTCGCGACGGACAGGGTGGCTCCCTTTCCTAGCGACAAAGCGCAGCAGATGGGCCCTTCAGGCCGCGCCCTCCGGGTCTTCCAGGCTGGCCCGCACTCGTTGTTGCAATGTCTCGATGGGTGGACACACACCGTCAACATTGCGCCTAGATTGCGAACCAGCCTGAAAGACTGAGCATGCAAAGGGCTTTTCAACAGCCTGTTAGGGCATGCTGATGATTGACGCGGATACGGTAGCCGAGGACGCTGCGCTACAACGCTGGCTGACTCACTGCTTTGCTTTTTTGCGTACCCTGCCACCCAAATAAATCATTCAGGAATGACCATGCTGCAAATCGGGATTGTGATCT
>NZ_LWFX01000228.1:0-1598 GCF_001635175.1 Alcanivorax sp. HI0083
GGGCGAGGCGGAAGCGATGGCTAACAAGAGCATGTTGCGGATAAATTTCCGCTACGCTCCAATTTTCCGCAAATGCTGGCGTTATGTGTGAGGGTAGATGGTTGAGGCTATGGGGAGAGAGCTGAAAGTAAGGCCTCTATTTCGGGGGTTGGCAGGCATTCTATTTGTGGTGTGTGTGCTCGATTTGCTGGCAATCGTTGTCTTTTCGTTCCTCGAACCATTCAGCCCGTATGCCCTTCTAGGAATTGCCGTCATTGGAGTATTGTCACATGTTTCTGGAATGGTGCTTTTCAAGGGAGTTCCTCCTGGATATTTTAGGTTCGCAAATGGGGCAGATGATAAGGCACATAACAAGTAGCAGCAGGCCGACTTTCGCGGCTGTGCTAGGCGTTATGCCTCCAAGTTCCCCAAGAAAAGTAGACACCTCACTACAACCTAATGAGGTGTTTTATTATGGCCAAGAAACGTAAGAACAAATACAACCACTACACCGAGGACTTCCGCAGGGAGGCGGTGCGCAGATCGGAAGATCCAGGTACCAGCGCCGTGGAGGTGGCTCGTGAGCTCGGTATCCACCCTGGTCAGATTTATAACTGGCGCAGGCAGTACAAACGACTTTCTGATAAGCAGTTCAATAGCATGCAAGGTGTTGATTACTCCCGGCAGGAAAGCGAAGAGATGCGCGCGCTCAAAAGAGAGATCGTGGATCTGAAAGAGGAAAATGAATTCCTAAAAAAGGCGACGGCGTACTTCAGCAAAGACAAGTGGTGAAGTACGCCTTTATTGAATCGCTACGTGGCCAGTATCCGGTCACCAAGATGTGCCGCTGGGCAGGCGTGAGCCGGTCTGGATACTACAAGTGGCGTAATCGGAAGCCTAGTCCACGTCAGCTCCGCCAATTGGAGGCTGAGCGCCAGCCGGTAACGCTCTTTAAGCGCTTCAAGTCCCGGTATGGGGCGCCACGCATGACCGTCGAGCTAAATGAGAGCGGCTGTGATATCAGCGAGAATACGGTTGCCAAATTGATGGCGAAACGTGGGCTTAAGGCCAGGAATGGGAAGGGCTACAAGTATTTCCCTGATGTTATGGCCCACAATCATGTCAGTGACAATCTTCTTAGAAGAAACTTTACCGCCAGCCGTCCAGATGAGAAGTGGGTATCAGACATTACCTACATCAAAGTCGAAAAGGGCTTTGTTTATCTGGCTGTGGTGATGGACCTATTCTCCCGAAAGATCGTGGGCTGGTCGCTGGATACGACAATTACGAATCAGCTGATTATTGATGCCTTCAATATGGCAAGGGACTCCAGGAATGTAGAGCCAGGGCTCATACTGCATTCGGACAGAGGGGTTCAATATCGCTCGGGCGAGTACCAGGCGTTGTTGCTCAGTGAAAAGATAAGACCTAGCATGAGCCGAAAAGGGAATTGCTGGGATAATGCGGCAATGGAGTCGTTCTTTGCTCGGTTCAAGGTGGAAGCGCTTTATGCCGAGGATGTATCGAATAAGAAAGAGGCGTACTCCTGCGTCTTCGACTACATTGAAATGTTCTACAACAGCCACCGTCGGCATAGCACACTGGGGTATAAAAGCCCT
>NZ_LWFX01000229.1:0-810 GCF_001635175.1 Alcanivorax sp. HI0083
GGGTGAGTACCTGTTCCCACAGGTAGGCGGTGCGGTAATTACCATCGCTGGCGGGTGGGTTGCCCGCGCCGAAATGGTGGCCACGGTTGAAGGGCAGAAAGAAGGTTTTGCCGCCGCTCAAGCGGGTGGTCATGAAGGCCTGGTCAGGGTCCACAGCGAAGTGCACCAGCGCCCGTTCCTTGAAGCGGAAAACCGGCTCCGCCGGGTCCCGGTCGTTGCGGTACTGGTGCATGGCGTGGTCGGCGGTCTGCCCGGTCATGGGGTTTTTCAGCTCCAGAGTCACCACCGGCAGGCCATTGACCGACAAGACCATGTCCAGGGACTTTTTCGGGTGTGTTTCGCTGAAATGCACCTGCCGGGTGACCCGCAGGCGGTTGCTCGCATACCGCTGCGCCGCCTGGGGGTTCATGGTGCTGTTGGGGGCAAACCAGGCCAGTCGGAACGTCCTGCCGAAGCACTTGAAGCCATGACGCAGCACATGCAAGGCGGTTTTTGAGGCCAGCTCCTTGGTCAGGGCGGTGAGCAGTACCTGCCCGGCCCGGTCCCCATGAAGCTTGACCAGCGCCTGCCAGGGCTTGGGCTGGCTGGTCTCGATAAACGCCAGCACTTCATCGGGAAACAGCGCCAGTGCCGGATCAAAGTCAGCCGCATCACCTTTTTCATAGCCGCCGTTTTCCAGCAGCGACTGTTCCATGGCCTGTTCGAAGTAGATTTCCTGATGCATGGGCTTCCCCGGTGTGGTGCGTTTTGTCTGGTTATGGCGATCCGCTTACCTTGATCTGGCCAGTGACGGCGTTGGTGATCAGGGCG
>NZ_LWFX01000230.1:0-1015 GCF_001635175.1 Alcanivorax sp. HI0083
CGAACGATTCCAGTGCCTGTTGCGCCTGGTTCAGGGTTTCCTGGATTTCCCCGCGAACCCAGTCCAGAGCCAGATAGTCGTGACGGTCACTCATGACGTCTCCTGTCATACTCAAACCTGCCGTCACTGCGGGCAGGTTTCTGTAATACGCAGCACGTAACATGCAGCACGCCTCATGCAGGTCATTCCTGTATGGGTGCCGCCCCAAGCGTTTTTCTTTTTCGTGCGCTGCGTGTTGCGTGCAGCTTGTTGTTTTATGTCTTATCTACAGCGCCGGAATGCCAACGTATCAGCAAAATGAATGCGTTCCAGATCCGGATGTTGCCAATCGGTCACTTCCCCGGGCCCGAGTACCAGGATGCCTCCCGGTGCGAGCCGTTCCGCCAGCCGGTTCACAATCTGGCGTTTACGCCAGCGGCGGAAGTAAATCAGCATGTTCTGACAAAAAATCAGGTCCATGTTGTTCATCGGTGCCGTGCTGAGGTCCAGCACGTTGAGCCGCGCGAAGCAGATGCGTTCGCGCAGTGCTCCGGTGATCGTTACGGTTTGCCCGTTCCCCGTGGGCTCGAAATACTTGTCCCGCAACAGTGGATCGACCTGCAATACCCGGCGCGCGGCGTATTCGCCTTTGCGGGCCTTGGCCAGGGTGGGCAGGCTGATATCGGTGGCGGTGATGCCGTAGAACAGCTTTCGCTCGCTGGCGGAAAACTGTTCGTTGATCATCATGGCGAGGGAATAAGCTTCCTCGCCGGTGGAGCACCCCACGCTCCACACATCCAGGCTGGCACCATCCGGCTGTTCGGCCATGAAGCGCTGGGTGAACTCTTCCACCAGTGCGTAGGAGCCGGGATGCCGGAAGAAGCTGGTTTCCTGAACGGTGAGACGGTCCACCAGCACCGACCATTCCATGGCCCGCGACTGGGTTGAGCCCACCATCAGGTGTTCGTAATAGGTGTCGTAGTCCTCGATGCCCAGCTCGCGCATGCGAATGTTCAAGCTGGTTTCGAGGAAGGTC
>NZ_LWFX01000231.1:0-857 GCF_001635175.1 Alcanivorax sp. HI0083
TCAATACCCTGGCGGTGGTCGGTATCGCCGGTGCCATCAAGCCCATGTCGGTGGATCCTGCGGTATTGCAGCGGGACTGGTCCCTGATGATGGGGCTGACGCTGGTGCTGTTCGTTATGGGCTTCGGCGTGTTGGGCCGCAAGGGGCAGATTACCCGGACTAACGGTATCGCCTTGCTGGTGGTCTATGTGGCGTACATGGGGTATCTGGGCTCCACCATGCTGACGGGCGGTTGATCCCCCGTTAGCGCATATGGCGGGTCATTGATTCTATTGGCATGACACCTAATCACGTGACACAGGGAAGCGGCAGGGTATGCGGGACACGGGAATATCGGAAAAACTGGAACAGCGCGCGTTCCTGTGGGCGCTGGTGGCGGTCAGTGCCGTTTTTGCCCTGCTGATTCAGCCTTTTTTCGCGCCCATTTTCTGGGCCTGTGCCATCAGTGTGGTTTTCTATCCCTTCCATAAACGGCTGCTGGCCCGCTGGCCGCAACGGCGCAACCTGGTGGCGTTGTTCACCTTGCTGCTGTGCGTGGTGTTAGTCGTGATCCCGGTGCTGGCCGTGGCCACGTCGTTCGTATCCGAAGGCGTCGGCCTGTTCCAGAAGGTGCAAAGTGGTGAGATCGATCTGGCCAGCTATGTGGACAAGATCAAGCATGCCTTCCCGGGCCTGCAGTCGCTGGCCGAGCGCTTTGATATAGACCTGGAGAAAATAAAGGAACAGGCGGTCAAGGCGTTCACCGGGGCGGGCCAGTTCCTCGCCAAGCGGGCGCTGGCTGTGGGGCAGAATACGTTCCAGTTTTTCCTCAATCTGGGCCTGATGTTGTACCTGGCGTTTTTCCTGATTCGCGATGG
>NZ_LWFX01000232.1:0-9140 GCF_001635175.1 Alcanivorax sp. HI0083
CGGCTTCGGTCGTATCGGCCGAATTCTGGCCCGCCTGCTGATCGAAAAAGCCGGTTCCGGCGATGGCCTGCGCCTGAAGGCTATTGTGGTACGCGAGTCTGGCAAGGGTGATCTGCAGAAGCGCGCCAGCCTGCTGCGCCGTGACTCCGTTCATGGCCCGTTCGCCGGCACCATTGCCGTGGACGAAGAAGAGAACGCGATCATCGCCAATGGCAACTTCATCAAGGTGATCTACTCCAGCGACCCGTCGTCCATCGATTACACCGCTTACGGCATCAGCAATGCCGTGGTGATCGATAACACCGGCAAGTGGCGCGATGAAGAAGGCCTGTCCCAGCACCTGCAGTGCAACGGTGTTTCCCGCGTGATGTTGACGGCGCCGGGCAAGGGCAACATGAAGAACATCGTTCACGGCGTGAACAATGATCTGATCCAGGACAGCGACAAGATCATTTCTGCTGCCAGCTGCACCACCAATGCTATCGTTCCGCCGCTGAAAGCGCTGGAAGACAAGTTTGGTATCGAGTTTGGCCACGTGGAAACCGTACACTCCTACACCAACGACCAGAACCTGCTGGATAACTTCCACAAAGGTCCCCGTCGTGGTCGTTCTGCACCCCTGAACATGGTGCTGACTGAAACCGGTGCAGCCACTGCGGCCACCAAGGTATTGCCGAATCTGGACGGTAAGCTGACCGGTAACTCCATCCGCGTTCCAACCCCGAACGTGTCCATGGCGATCCTGAACCTGACTCTGGGCAAGGAAACCACCCTGGAAGAGCTCAACGATTACCTGCGTTGGGTAAGTCTGCATTCTCCATTGCAGCGCCAGGTGGATTTCGTGAGCAGCCCGGATGCCGTGTCTACGGATTTCGTCGGCTCTCGTCACGCCTCCGTGATCGACGCGGAAGCGACCATCGTGAATGGCCGCCACTGCGTGCTGTATGTGTGGTACGACAACGAGTTCGGCTACAGCTGCCAGGTGCTGCGTATCCTGCAGCAGATCTCCGGGGTGGAATTCCCGGTGTATCCAAAGGACTGAACCCCGGAATGAAGAAGCCCGCCCCGCGGGCTTTTTTTCGGTGCATTTCCCGTTTTTAAGTTGCACCAAGATGGTTCCATGCGACAAAAGGCGGGTCTGGCGGTGCTGGCGAACAGGCAGGTACGACTTTATAATGTGCCCGCCGGGTTTTTGTCGGCATCCATTGCATATTCCGGAATTTGCGAACATCCCCGGTAATTCCCTGTTTTTCAGGGCGATCCGGGGGTGTGCCTCGACTTCAGCAACACGCAACGTGGGCGAGAAACTATGATTAAAATCAGGAAGGGCCTTGATCTGCCCATCGCTGGTGCACCGCGCCAGACGATTGAGGAAGGTCATCAGGTTCGTTCTGTTGCCGTGCTCGGCGGTGACTATGTGGGGATGAAACCCACTATGGAAGTCCGCGAGGGAGACGTGGTCAAGAAAGGCCAGCTGATCTTCACGGACAAGAAAACCGAGGGTGTGAAATACACCGCTCCTGCTGCCGGCAAGGTGATTGCGATCAATCGTGGTCACAAGCGCGTGCTTCAATCCGTGGTGATTGAAGTGGCAGACCAGGAAGAAGAAGTCACCTTCGTCTCTCACTCTGCCGAACAGCTGGCTTCTCTGGACCGCGAAACGGTACAGCAACAGCTGGTAGATTCCGGTGAGTGGACCTTGCTGCGCACCCGCCCGTTCGGCAAGGTGCCCGCACCGGGCAGTACCCCCAATTCCGTTTTCGTTTCCATTCTCGATACCAACCCCCTGGCGCTGGACCCGGCGGTGGTGATCAAGGAAAACGAACAGGCTTTCCGCAATGGTCTGGCGGTGCTGAGCCGCTTGACGGACGGCCCGGTATGGGTGTGTCGTGGTCCGAATACGGACCTGCCGAGCTTTGCCGGTGGCCAGGTGCGTGAAGAAGCGTTTGCGGGCAAGCACCCGGCAGGCAATGTGGGCACCCACATTCATCACCTGGATCCGGTGGGCCTGAAGAAAACCGTCTGGTCCGTGGGTTATCAGGACGTGATTGCCATTGGCAACCTGTTCACCGACGGCAAGATCAGCTCCGCCCGTGTGGTTGCGCTGACCGGCCCGCAGGCAAAAACACCGCGTGCCCTGCGCACCCGTGTTGGTGCCAGCGTGGACGATTTCGTTCAGGGCGAGCTGAAAAGTGGCGATAACCGCCTGGTATCCGGCTCTGTGTTGAACGGCCACAACGCCCGTGGTCCGGTGGCCTGGTTGAGCCGCACCACCAGCCAGCTGACGGCCCTGCGTGAAGGCCATGAACGCGAGCTGCTGGGTTACATCTCACCCGGCACCAACCGTTTTTCGGTGATGAACATCTACCTGTCCAAGCTGATGCCGGGCAAGCGCTTCAATTTCACCACCACCACCAATGGCTCCGAGCGTGCCATGGTGCCGGTGGGGGCCTATGAAGAAGTGATGCCGCTGGACATTCTGCCGACGCAGCTGCTGCGCGCATTGGTCGTTGGTGATACCGACAGCGCCACGGCCCTCGGTGCCCTGGAGTTGCTGGAAGAAGACCTGTCCCTGTGCACTTTCGTGTGCCCGGGCAAATATGAATACGGTCCGATTCTGCGCGACAACCTGACCACGATTGAGGCGGAGGGCTGAGCATGGGTATGAGAAAGTTTCTGGATGATAAAGTGTCCCCCCATTTCCATGAGGGTGGCAAATTCGAGAAGTATTACACCTTCTACGAAATGTTCGACACCATGCTCTACACCCCGGATTCGGTGACCCGTTCCGCGGCCCACGTGCGTGATGGTCTCGACCTGAAGCGGATCATGATGACGGTGTGGTTCTGCACCTTCCCGGCGATCCTGTTCGGTCTGTGGAACACCGGTTATCAGGCCAACCTGCAGATTGCCGAGCTCGGTGCCAGCCCGCTGGCCGGCTGGCGCAGTGACCTGGTGGCAGCGCTGACCGGGTTTGATCCGGCCAGTATCTGGGCCAACGTGTTGCATGGTGCGGTCTACTATATTCCTATTCTGATTACCGTCTACCTGGGTGGTTTCATTTGGGAAGGCCTGTTCGCGTGGAAGCGTGGCCATGAGGTTAACGAAGGCTTCTTCGTGACCGGTATTCTGTTCACCCTGATTCTGCCGCCGTCCATTCCGCTGTGGCAGGTTTTCCTGGGGATTTCCTTTGGTGTCGTTATCGGCAAGGAAGTGTTCGGGGGAACCGGCAAGAACTTCCTCAACCCGGCATTGGTTGGCCGTGCGTTCCTGTACTTTGCCTACCCGGCGCAGATGTCCGGTGATGCAGTCTGGACCGCCGTGGATAACTTCTCCGGCGCTACCTCCCTGTCTCTGGCTGCTTCTGGCAGCCTGAACTACGCGGCTGGCCTGACCGGTAACGCCCTGACTGAAGGTGCGGCGGCGGCGACCGCCAGCCTGAGCTGGATGAATACCTTCCTGGGTAACATCCAGGGCAGCATCGGTGAGACGTCCACTCTGGCTATCCTGATCGGTGGCGCGGCCCTGTTGATGACCAAGATCGCTTCCTGGCGCATTGTGCTGGGCGTGTTCCTGGGCATGGTGGGCATGTCTGCGCTGTTCAACGTTATCGGGTCCGAGACCAACGCCATGTTTGGCATGCCGTGGTACTGGCACCTGAGCGTGGGCGGTTTCGCCTTCGGCATGATTTTCATGGCTACCGATCCTGTGTCTGCGTCCATGACCAACACCGGTAAATACATCTTCGGTGCCCTGATTGGTGTGATGACCGTCCTGATCCGGGTCATCAACCCGGCCTTCCCGGAAGGCATCATGCTGGCAATTCTGTTCGGTAACCTGTGTGCGCCGCTGATTGACTACTTTGTCACTCAGTCAAACATTCGCCGTCGTCTGCGTCGTACCGGGGGAGAAGTGTAATGGCTGGAAAAAATGAAAGCGTCAGCAAGACCCTGCTGGTTGCCTTCCTGGTGTGCGTGGTCTGCGGTGTGGTGGTTGCTACCGCCGCCGTGAGCCTGCGCCCGGTACAGAACGAAAACAAGCTGATCGACAAGCGCATGAACATCCTGCTTGCCGCCGGCATGTACGACGCTAGCCAGGACGTGAACGAGCAGTTCAAGTCCATCGAGCGCAAGTTTGTCGACATCGAAAGCGGTGACTATGTAGAGATGCCGGAAAGCTATGATCAGCGTACCGCCGCCAAGGACCCGGCCCAGTCCGAGCGCCTTAGTGGCGACGTGGACATTGCCGGTATCAAGAACCAGGCGGACGTGGCCGAGGTATACCTGGCCCGTGGTGATAATGGCGAACTGAGCCGTATCATCCTGCCGGTTCACGGTTATGGCCTGTGGTCCACCCTCTATGGTTTCCTGGCGCTGGAGCCGGATGCCAACACCGTGGCTGGTCTGGGTTTTTATGAGCACGGCGAAACCCCTGGCCTGGGCGGTGAAGTGGATAACCCCAAATGGAAGGCCCTTTGGGAAGGCAAGAAGCTGTACGGTGATCAGGGCGAAGTGGAAATTCAGGTCATCAAGGGTACGGTGGAAAGCAACACCCCGAATGCTGAACATAAGGTAGACGGCCTGGCCGGTGCTACCCTGACCAGCAAGGGTGTCAGCAACCTGCTTCGCTTCTGGGTCGGCGAGAACGGCTTTGGCCCCTACCTGAAGCGCATGCAGCAAGGTGGCGGTGATGTGGCTCAAGCCACCGATGCCGTTGAATCCAGCGAGCAGCCGGAAGGAGACGCGTAATGGCGGAGAAAACCAAGGACATTCTGTTAGGTCCGATTTTCGACAATAACCCCATCGCGCTGCAGATCCTGGGTATCTGTTCCGCGCTGGCGGTAACCAGCAACCTGAGTACTACGGTCACCATGTGTATCGCATTGACCGCAGTAACCGCGTTCTCGAACTTCTTCGTAAGCTCGATTCGCAACAGCATTCCTTCCAGCATTCGGATCATCGTGCAGATGACCATTATTGCGTCACTGGTAATCGTGGTGGATCAGTTTCTTAAGGCGTACGCCTACAGCATTTCCAAGCAGCTGTCGGTGTTCGTGGGGTTGATCATCACCAACTGTATCGTGATGGGCCGTGCGGAAGCCTTTGCCATGAAGAATCCACCGCTCCCGTCTTTCCTGGATGGTGTGGGCAATGGCCTGGGCTACTCCGCGATCCTGTTGGGCCTCGGTTTTACCCGTGAATTGCTGGGTGCCGGTAGCCTGTTCGGTCATCAAATTCTGCCCAAGGTGTCTGAGGGTGGCTGGTACATGACCAACGGCATGATGCTGCTGCCGCCGAGTGCTTTCTTCCTGATCGGGTTGTTCATCTGGGCCATCCGTGCGTGGAAGCCGGAGCAGGTAGAGCCGGACGACTTCAAGATGAAGCCACACACCCGTGTCAGCGACGCGTTTTAACGGAGACGAGTAATGTTTGAACATTATCTGAGCCTGTTCGTCCGCGCCGTCTTTGTTGAAAACATGGCGCTGGCCTTCTTCCTGGGCATGTGTACGTTTATTGCCGTATCCAAGAAGATCTCGACTGCGATTGGCCTGGGGATTGCCGTGGTGGTGGTGCTGACCATCACCGTGCCGGTGAACAACCTGCTGCTAACCTACCTGCTTGATGAAGGGGCGCTGGCCTGGACCGGTGTACCGGCGCTGGCCGAGCTGGATCTGCGTTTCCTGGGGCTGCTCAGCTACATTGGCGTTATCGCCGCGCTGGTGCAGATTCTGGAGATGACGCTCGACAAGTATGTGCCGAGCCTCTACAACGCGCTGGGTATCTTCCTGCCGCTGATCACCGTGAATTGCGCCATTCTGGGTGCGTCCCTGTTCATGGTGGAGCGTGATTACACCCTGGGTGAGTCCATGGTATACGGCGTGGGTGCCGGCACCGGGTGGGCGCTGGCGATCACATTGCTGGCGGGTATCCGGGAAAAGCTCAAGTACAGCGACGTACCGGATGGTCTGAAAGGTCTGGGCATCACTTTCATTACCGTGGGTCTGATGTCACTGGGCTTCATGTCATTTTCCGGCGTGCAGCTGTAAGGGGAGAGTTGAATCATGAGTGTTGAGATTATTCTCGGTGTCGTCATGTTCACTGCCATTGTGCTGGCGCTGGTGGCGGTGATTCTTGCTGCCCGTTCCCGTCTGGTGGCAACCGGTAACGTACACATCGATATTAACGACGATGCCGAAAAAGGCATTGATGCGCCCGCCGGCGGCAAGCTGCTGGGCACCCTGGCAGACCAGGGTATTTTCCTGTCTTCAGCCTGTGGTGGCGGTGGTACCTGTGCGCAGTGTCGCTGCCAGGTGCTCGACGGTGGGGGAGACATTCTTCCCACCGAAGAAGGCCACTTCACCAAAGGACAGATTCGCGATGGCTGGCGCCTGAGCTGCCAGGTCAACGTGAAGCAGGACATGAAAATCCAGGTGCCGGAAGAGTTCTTCGGCGTGAAGAAGTGGGAATGCGAGGTTATTTCCAATAACAACGTTGCCACTTTTATTAAAGNGCTGACGCTGAAATTGCCGGAAGGCGAAAACGTGGATTTCCGCGCGGGTGGTTATGTGCAGCTGGAAGCACCGCCCTTTGATGTGAAGTTTTCCGACTTTGACATCGATGAGGAATACCGCGGTGACTGGGAGCGTTTCAACTTCTTCGATTTGAACACCAAGAACAACGAAGAAGTGATTCGCGCCTATTCCATGGCCAACTACCCGGAAGAGAAGGGCATCCTGAAGTTCAATATCCGTATCGCGACGCCGCCTCCGGGGTCCAAGGATATTCAGCCCGGGATCATGAGTTCCTACGTCTTCAACCTGAAGCCGGGTGACAAGATCACCGTATTCGGACCCTTCGGTGAGTTCTTCGCCAAGAAAACCGATGCGGAAATGGTCTTCATCGGTGGTGGTGCGGGTATGGCACCCATGCGTAGCCATATTTTCGACCAGCTCAAGCGGTTGAACTCCAAGCGCAAGATCAGCTTCTGGTACGGTGCGCGGAGTGTTCGTGAGTGCTTCTATAACGAAGAGTACGACTTGCTTGCGGACGAGAACGATAACTTTGAGTGGCATCTGGCCCTGTCAGACCCGCAGCCCGAAGACAACTGGGATGGTCTCACCGGTTTTATCCATAACGTGCTGTTCGAACAGTATCTCAAGGACCATCCGGCTCCTGAAGACTGCGAGTACTACATGTGTGGTCCGCCGATGATGAACGCCTCGGTAATCAAGATGCTCGAAGATCTTGGTGTGGAACCGGAAAATATCCTGCTGGATGACTTTGGCGGATGATTCCAAACGCCGGCCTTCGGGCCGGCGTTTCTTTAAGTTCAAAGTTCAAAGTTGAAAAGGTAAGCGGTGATCTTGTGCATTTCCCTGCGAAATCGCTCGTCGCGGCTATAGCAGTGTCAGTGTAGTGCCTGGGCAACGCGCGTTTTAACTTTAAACTTTGAACTTTCAACTTGCGCTCCTTGTTAACCACCGGAACATGACAATGCCTCGCATTCTTCCTCTGCTGATTGTTTCCCTGGCGCTGCTGCTGACGGGCTGTGACGACAGCAAGAATCGCCTGTCGGTACTCAGTGGCCCCACCATGGGAACCACCTGGAGCGTAAAATACACCGGCACTCCGGACGAAGGCGTAGAAGCGTTGAAGGGTGATATTGAAGCGGCGTTGGAGCAGGTAAACGCCCAGATGAGCACCTACCGACCGGATTCCGACCTTAGCCGTTTCAACAGCGCCGAGCCGGGGACGCTGATGAATCTGCCCTCGGATACCGTTAAGGTGATGACTGCCGCCTTTTCCCTGTCGGAACAAACCGGCGGCGCCTATGACGTGACGGTGGGGCCGCTGGTTAACCTGTGGGGCTTCGGGCCGGACCCGGACCGGTTTGAGCCACCAGAGGCCAGCGAAATCGAGACAGCGCAGGAACGGGTTGGCTGGCAGAAACTGCTGCTCAGCGACCAGCAACTGCTGCAGCCCGGCGGCATCTATGTGGATTTGTCGTCCATTGCGAAAGGTTTTGCGGTGGACAAGGTGGCGGCCTTACTGGATAGCCACGGGCTGAATAACTACCTGGTAGAGGTGGGCGGAGAACTGCTGGGCAAGGGCAGCAAACCCTATAAACAGCCCTGGCGGGTTGCCGTAGAACGCCCGATTGCGGGTGTTCGCGAGGTGGAGCAGGTGGTAGACCTGAAGAATATGGCCGTGGCTACCAGTGGCGATTACCGTAACTTTTTTGAGTCGGACGGCCGCTTGTATTCCCATACCATTGACCCCCGTACCGGTTACCCGGTGGAGCATCAGTTGGCCTCGGTGTCCGTTTTGCACAAAAGTGCCATGATGGCCGACGGTCTGGCCACCGCCATGACGGTGCTGGGCCCGGATGAAGGAATGGCTTTCGCCAAAGACCAAGAACTGGCAGTGTTTTTTATTGTCAGAACCAGTAAGGGCGTGGAAGAGTTATCGACTCCCGCCTTCGATGCAATTGTGGAGGGTAAGTAACATGTTCATGACCATTGTGGCAGCAGTAGTTTTCATTGGCCTGCTTTTCGCCGGCATGGCCGTGGGCGTGATTCTTTCCAACAAGCCGGTCAAAGGCTCCTGTGGTGGCCTGGCCTCACTGGGCATGAAACAGGACTGTGAAATCTGCGGCGGTAACGACGATGAATGTGAAGAGAATGCCCGCAAGGTGAACAGCGAAAAAGCGGCCACCCTGGGCAAGGACGTGATGAAGATGTAAGCCCGCGCCCGGCCACAAGAAGCCCGCCCCGTGCGGGCTTTTTTGTGCCTGAACGGCCCGCAGGAGCGATAACAGCAGTCGCGAGTTGCGAGAAGCGAGTGTCGAAAAGCAAAACCTCAAAGAGCGGAAATTCAGGCTTTCGCGACTCGAAACGGTTTTATTGCGATGTTCGCAAGGCATTATTCAGGGGCGGCTCAAGATCACCGCCGTGCGCAGCTTTGCCTGCCCGTATTGTCGCATCTGATCAAATTTTTTCCGCGTGATGGGCACATGCTGGCAGTCCATAGGCACTTGGTCTTCGCCGGGGTCCGGGTCATGAATGTAGAAGCATTCTCCGTCGCTGCCGCTGATGGCAACCCAGTGTGGAGCCTTGCGTCCGTCCAGCCGCCAGGTGCTGA
>NZ_LWFX01000233.1:0-764 GCF_001635175.1 Alcanivorax sp. HI0083
GACGCCAATGACCTGAACGATGCGATCCGTGTGGCCAGCCGTATTCCGCCGGCACGCTACGGCAGCATCGAGGTGCGGCCGGTGCGCGATATCTACGGCGAGTCGTCGGATGCCGTGCCTTATGCGGACGCCGTATCGGAAAACGAGAAGGTGACGGACTAAAGCGTTTTTGAAAACGCCCGGCACCCCTGATTTTCTTTGGAAAGTGATGCTTGCATCACGAATAACGTCGGGTGTGGCCGGTCCTGTCGCGATGCAAGCATCGCTTCCCACAGCCTGCCTGTCTTTTTTCAGAGGCGCCCTAAAACTTTGGGGGGCTCAACAGGCGTCACCTCGGTAGTGTTAACAGGTCCTAATCAAAGGTCTTCGCAAAAACCAAACCGCCCCACAGTACATTGCGGTCGCCCACGCCCTCTTTCAGTTCGGAGGTGTGGCCGCGCAGGACATAGCTGAGCCGGTAGCCGTCACTGAAGGCATAGGTGTAACCCAGCCAGGCTTCGGCGACGCCATGGTTCACTTCGTCGCTGTCGTAGCGCACATCGCTGTCCCGGAACTGGCCCTGCAGAAACGCATTGTAGGCGCGCCCGACCAGCGCGATGCCGCCCCACACATAGTGTTCGTTGTCCTCACTGGTGGCGGTGGTGTTGTTGCGTTCGCCGTAGCGGGTCAGTTCCGGGTTGCTCTGCCACCAGGGGCTGCGCAGGCGCCCGGCACGAAAGCTCAGGCTCCAGCGTGCTTCGGTGAGGTAACCCACGGAACCTTCC
>NZ_LWFX01000234.1:0-960 GCF_001635175.1 Alcanivorax sp. HI0083
GTGTCCTCGTTCAGGTTTACATCCAGATTCTGTTCCAGATGCACATCCACCGGCATGGTGGTGGCGCCGGCGATATTGGCATCCAGTGTCATCGGGTTGAGGACAAAATGGTTATTGTCGATATCGGCGGCCAGTACCGTGTCCAGATTCATGTCCACGCGCATGTCGCTCTGGTCCTGATAGCGCAGGGACATCTGCAGCGGGAAGGGTTCATCCAGGTTCACGTCCTGGGCATTCAGATTAAAGTGCTCGACGACGATGTCGGTGCCATCGGCGGTGCTGCGGTAGCGAACCTTGCCGTCGCTGACCACGACTTTGGGAATGGTCAGCGGAATGTCCAGGCTGCTGCTGCCCTCGTCTTCGGCCGCCGGTTCTTCTTCAGTGGCGGTGTCTTCTGCCGGCGTCTGCGGGCCGATCTGCTCCCAGTTGGCGCCGTCCGGGCCGTCCACCAGGTTTACATTCAGGCCGGCCAGGGTGATGCCGTCCATTTCCACCTGGCCGTACAGCAACGGTAATACGGCAACGCTGACGCTGGCTTCGTCGAGGGCGGCGAACAGTTCTTCGTCATCGGCAATGCGGGCTTCGGTGCGGCCAAGACTCACGCCCAGCGAGGGCCAGAATTGCCAGGCCAGGTCACCCTGAATGTCCAGTGTCAGGTTGGCCTGTTCCTGTGCCTGTTTCTCGATTTCCGGCTTGAACTCGTTGGGATCAATCACCTGCGTGATCACAAAAACAGCAATAGCTAATAGCACAATGATGGCAAACAAAGTGATCAGCAAAATTTTTAACAGGCGTCCCATGTAGCACTCCTTGCGCGTTGGTCGTTGGACCGTGATTATAGCAGTGGGGATTCACTGGCCATACCGTAGCATTATTCATGATTGTTATTGTGAAGTTAGGGGAAGAACGTTTGCGAAAGTTCCATGTTGTTGTCTTGATGGCGCTGCTTTTGGTGGGGGG
>NZ_LWFX01000235.1:0-856 GCF_001635175.1 Alcanivorax sp. HI0083
TTGTTACAGCGCAACGCATAACGGCCGCAGCAGCCATCCGTCAGTCAACAGGCACCTTTGGGACCCTGATTGGCCGTAAAGTCCGAATTTGACCCGTTTAGTGTCTTATGCCCGTCATCCCGGGTAGGGCACAATAGCGGCTCCGTCTTTTTACTGTGCGACATCTATGCTGAATTATCTGAGTGAGGGCCTGCTGGCTCCGAGTCTCGGTGCCCTGGTGCTGATCACCCTGGCCATGACCCACGTGACCATTGTCAGCGTCACCGTCTACCTGCACCGCTATTCCGCGCACCGGGCGTTGGACATGAACCCGGTGCTCAAGCATTTCTTCCGTTTCTGGCTGTGGCTCACCACCGCCCAGAACACCCTGGAGTGGACCGCCATCCACCGCAAACACCACGCCAAGTGCGAGACCGAAGAGGACCCGCACAGCCCGGTGGTGAAAGGCATTCGTAAAGTACTGAGCGAAGGGGCCGAACTGTACCGCGAAGAAGCGGAAAACGAAGAGACCCTGAAGAAGTATGGCGCTGGCTGCCCGAACGACTGGGTGGAACGTAACGTCTATTCCCGTTTCCCCATGGGCGGCATCGCCCTGATGGCAGTCATCGACCTGCTGCTGTTTGGCGCCGCGGGCATTACCGTGTGGGCCGTACAGATGATCTGGATCCCGCTGTTCGCCGCTGGCGTCATTAACGGCCTGGGCCACTACTGGGGCTACCGGAACTTCGAGTGCGCCGATGCGTCACGCAACATTTCGCCCTGGGGCATCCTGATTGGCGGCGAAGAGCTGCACAACAATCACCACACCTATCCAAATTCCGCCAAGCTGTCCGTACGCCGCTTTGAATTTGATGCC
>NZ_LWFX01000236.1:0-850 GCF_001635175.1 Alcanivorax sp. HI0083
CGCTGCTCTTCGCGCTGACGTTTACGCGCTTGCCACCAAGCAGGCACTTTTTCGATGGCGCCAAGCACCAGCGCGCCCAGGCCTTCAGCCAGCGCGATCCAGGACAAATCGGTAAAGATGGTCACGCCGATCAAAAACAACGCCACCATCATCAAGGTCCCACCCAGCGGGTTGAACCCGGCCAGGGAGGCATCGCCAACTTCATGGCCGAGAATGCCCCCGGCGCCTTCCGGCAGCGTATCGCCCACGGTGAAATGCATGTACGACAGCGCCGTGCCCGCCAGCATGGTCAGAATAAAACCCACCAGTCGCAAGCTGAACAGCGGCCAGCTCCCCGGCAGTCCGGCATGGCGCTCGCGCAGCACCTTGCCGGCCCAAAAGCCCAGCAGCACCGGAAACAGGTAGGCCATATAGCCAAACAGGCCCAGCGGCAGATCGGCGCTGAACGCCCCTACCCGGCCCATGGCATTGCGTACTGCATCCACATTGCCCACATAGGACCAGCCGGGATCGCGGCTATCGAAACTGATTAACGCCAGCAGCAGGTAAAGGGAAAAGGCGATCAGCGCAATGACCATGCCTTCCACCAAACCACGTTTGAGATGGCGGGAAAACCCGGACTGTCCTTGCCCGGCAACCGTTTTACTCACGCCTTGCCCCTCAATAAAGTCAAACTATTGGATAAAGAATAGCTGATAACGGATTGAAATTATTGCGATTGTAGTCAATCACAGTGGGGGCGGCCAGCTTTGCCCCTCCCGGTGTGCCCGAGCGCACGGCATTATCGCACAAAATAGCCGCAATCTGCGGCTCTCAACCCGGGCAGTCACCTCTTCCTATCGCACTAATA
>NZ_LWFX01000237.1:0-667 GCF_001635175.1 Alcanivorax sp. HI0083
AGATAATCCACCAGCGCATCGCGATAGCGCGACCGGTCCGCACTGTCACCCAGGGAGTTCAGCTCCAGCGTGACCTTGTCGGCCAGGCCCAGGGCTTTCCACAGACGTGCAGTAAGCAGGATGACTTCAGCATCGATATCCGGGCCGGTCATGCCGAAGGTTTCCACTCCAATCTGGTGGAACTGGCGATAACGACCGGCCTGGGGACGCTCGTGGCGGAACATGGGGCCGGTGTACCACAACCGCTGGGTCTGGTTGTACAACAGGCCATGCTGCTCACAAGCACGCACACAGCTGGCCGTGCCTTCCGGACGCAGGGTCAGGCTGTCGCCGTTACGATCGTCAAAGGTGTACATTTCCTTTTCGACGATATCGGTCACTTCACCGATGCTGCGCTTGAACAGGTCGGTCTGCTCCACGATGGGCATGCGAATTTCCTGATAGCCGTAACTGGCCAGCACATCGCGCACTTTACCTTCCAACCACTGCCACAGCCCGGTCTGCTCCGGCAGGATGTCGTTCATCCCGCGGATGGAGGTGACCTTTTTATTGTCTGCCTTGCTCACAGAATTTCCTTAAAAACGCAGAACGCTGGACGCCTAACGCCGGACGCTAATCCACGCCCGACCAAGATCCCACGCCGTCTATTCACTACGGGCAATAATGC
>NZ_LWFX01000238.1:0-782 GCF_001635175.1 Alcanivorax sp. HI0083
GACCACCCACAAGCTGCAGGCCCGAGTGGTAAAAGTGTGGGATGAAACCAAAGACGCACGCACGCTCACCCTGCGGCCCGGCCTGAACTGGCGCGGGCACCGGGCTGGCCAGCATGTGCGAGTGGGCATCCCTGCCGATGGCAAGCATTACACCCGCACCTACACCATTTCCTCGCCCCCCGAGCGCGAAGACGATTGCTTCACGATCACGGTGAAAGCCATCGACAAGGGGACTATCTCCCACCACATCGTGCGCAATATCAAGGTGGGCGACTACCTGCCCATCGGCCTGCCCCAGGGGGATTTCTATCTGCCCGATGCACAGCCTATCCAGCCGCTGTTCATTACCGCCGGCAGCGGTATTACCCCCGCGTTCAGCATGATCAACAGCCTGATTGCCCAGGGGCGCCTACCCGATACTCATCATATCCACTATGCGCCCCACGAGTTTGATGTGGTGCTGGGCAAGGAATTGAAGGCGATGGATCGCTACAACGATCGCTATCACCTGCATCTGATTTACAGCCGCGAAGGCGAGGACCCGAGCCGTAACCGTTTTTCTGCAGCACAGCTGGATGCGCTCTGCCCGGACTGGAAAGACCGGGATGTGTACGCCTGCGGCCCACCTTCGCTGCTGGAAGCGATCGAGCAATGCATGACCGAAGCCGGCTGTATTCGCCGACTGCATGTGGAGCGATTCCGTGCGCCCTTTACCGAGGTGCCCGCCGATGCGGTGGGTGGCCGGGTGCGCTTCGCCCAGAGCGATGTGGAAACCGACGGCG
>NZ_LWFX01000239.1:0-743 GCF_001635175.1 Alcanivorax sp. HI0083
CTTTCCGTTACTGATCCTGATTCTTGGCGCACCGCTGTTCGTGGCGCTACTGGCCATCAGCAATCCGACCACCCTGGCCTACGGCCTGGGGTTCTGCACTCCGTACATCATCCTGGTGCAGCCCGGTAACGCCATGGATTTTGATGTGGCCCGCGTAGCCAGCAACGGCCTGGCCATTACCGGTGGTATCTTTATCGCCTACATGATGTTCAGGCTGATTACGCCCCCCAATGGCCCGGGCCTGCGCCGGCGGCTGATTCGCGGTACCGCCCAGGACCTGGCGATGATTGGCCATCATCGCCACCGTATTAACGAAGAAGGCTTCAACGCCCGCATGGCAGATCGTCTTCGCTGGCTCACTATCTGTGACAAGGCCCTGCCCGAAGAACGCCGTCACTTTACCGATCTGGGGCTGACCGGCCTCAACCTGGGCCAGGTTTCCCTATGGGTACAAGGACGTATCAATACCCAGTCGTCCCCCGCACTGCAAGACAGCGCAGCACGGTGGCAGCAGTCCCTGGCGGATGCCTACCAGGCCTGCGCCCGAGGGCATTGCGATGACCGTTTTCGCGCCGACTCCGAACGCCTGAAAACCGCCATGGCCGAGGCCGGCAACATGGAGCAGCGGAACCAGGAACTGATTGCCGGGGCCGTGGAACGCATCGCCCTGACCTTCGAGCGGATGGCCGCGCGCCTCGCCGGGACCGCAGAGCTGGATGCCCCAGCTGCGAACACGTCAGGTA
>NZ_LWFX01000240.1:0-950 GCF_001635175.1 Alcanivorax sp. HI0083
TTCAAAGATTGTTTCTGTTTCCCTTTTCAACTTTTCACTTTGAACTTTCAACAGAGTTTCGCGGGCAGGGCGGTCACGGTGTGGCACTGTCCCAACCCGCGTTGCAGCTTGATGCTTGTAGCTTCCCGCGTTCTTTTACCTCAACTCTTTTTCCCAGATTAGATCGATGCTGTTCGATTCACTGCTGGAGCGGGCCTCAAGGTGCAGGCTGCGAGTCAGGGTATAGCGCAGGATGACGGTGGAAATGGCGTCGAACAGGCCCACCGCGTAGGTGAGATACAACCGTTCGGACAGCTGTTTGCCGAGCATCAGTGCCGCGTCGTCGCTTTCCCAGTCGCTACCCACGCTGATGTCATCCACACCGAGTTTATCGCCGATTTTTTCGGTAACACCGCTGCCTTTTTCCAGCCCGTATAACGCCAGGGCCTGGGCAATTTGGTTGCCCTCGCTCTTGGAGCCACTTTCCAGTGGGCGCCCGGTGAGCAGGTAAGACATGGCCTGGCTTTGTTCCATGCCGGGATCGGAAAACAGAGATGCACTGGGTTCTTGCAGGGTGCCACTTAACTGCACACCCACCACTACGCCTTCGCTGGGGATTTTTCGGATGGCGCGAATATCCAGGCCGGGGTTGTCCGGTGGCCCCTGGAATATTAGCTGGCCGTCGCTGATGGCCAGATTCTGCCCGTAAGCCCGGTAACGCCCTTCACGAATCACCAGCTCGCCATTGAGTTGCGGTGGCCGCTGGGGTTTCTGCTCAACCTGCAGGGTGCCGCCGNGCATGGCGTCGAGCCCGAAACCCTTGAAGTGAACCTTGTCGCCTAGTGTCAGGGTCACATCCATGCCCAGTGGCAGTTGGCTGGGGCTGTCCCCTTCCTGATGGACCAGCACCTGATCGTTGCTGACGGTGATGGCGCCTTCCGGAATTTCCACTGGGCGGATTTCGGCTTCCG
>NZ_LWFX01000241.1:0-1126 GCF_001635175.1 Alcanivorax sp. HI0083
CCATGACCTCCGCCGGCATGGTGCGAGGGCATATTGAAATTGATTTTCAGACTAACGGTATTGGTGACGAGCGCATCAGTAACAGCTATTCGCCGCGTATTCGCCATGCCTATCTGACCTGGGACAAGTGGTTGTTCGGGCAGACCTGGTCCACTTTTTTCAATGTGAGTGCGCTACCGGAAACGCTGGATTTTGTTGGTGCGGCGGGAACGGTGTTTGAGCGCCAGCCGCAGATTCGCTATACGAGTGGCCCGATCATGCTGGCTTTGGAAAATCCGTCTACGACTCTGTATGGCGGGGATAGCAATCCCAGTGAGTATGATGACAACAGTGCTCCGGATGTCGTTGCCCGCTATAACTTGGTAGGTGATTGGGGCAATGTGAGCCTGTCGGCCATGGGGCGACAACTGAAGTATCAAGATACTGTGGCCGCCGTCCCCTATGAGGAAGACAAATACGGTTACGGTCTTGCCGTTGCTGGTCGCGTCATGCTGGGCGCCATGGACGATATTCGTTTCCAGGCGAACTATGGTAATGCGCTGGGCCGTTACACCACGCTCAACGCATTCCGCTCAGGCCAGATTGAGGCGGATGGCAGTATCGAGCTGATCGATCAATGGAGCGGTGTGCTGGCGTTGCGCCATCACTGGAGTGATCGCTGGCGTTCCAACTTTGCGGTCTCGGTCAGTGAAGCGGATAACCCCGATACCGTGGCGGTGACCACCAGCAAACGGGTGCAAAGCGCCCACGCCAACCTGATCTGGCAGGTCGCGAAACCACTCTCTCTCGGCGGTGAGCTGATCTATGCCGATCGGGAAATCGAGAATGGGGACGACGGCAATCTCAAGCGCGTGCAGTTCACGGCGAAATATGCGTTTTGAATGAGAGGGGCTGCAAGCAACATGCAGCATGCAGCACGCTACACGCAAAAAAAGGGACGCCGAAGCGTCCCTTTTTTGCGTGCAAGCCTGTTGCATGCAGCATGATGCGTCTCTTAATCCACATCTGCCGGGTAAACACCGTTCTCGTCGTGCACTTCCTTGCCGCTCAGGGGCGGAGTGAAAGCACAGGCGACGACCATGTCTTCGTTTTCGCCACCGTAGAGGTAATGCTCGTCGTGCTCGTC
>NZ_LWFX01000242.1:0-817 GCF_001635175.1 Alcanivorax sp. HI0083
TTTGTGATGCAGCGCCGGCTGCCGGTGGCTTTCGCTATCTCTTTGGGGGTGTACTCAAGGAGTAATCTGAAAATTAGCGGTACGACGAAAGCATAAAGGCGAGGGGGGCACAAAATGAAGACGTCAGCCGCAGGTCTAGTGGTTGCTGAGGCTGGATAATCAGGCAAATCCTGACATTTGCTCGGAACCCGATGCCATGAGGAGCCTGAAAAGAGTCGGGTCAGCCAGCGGCGGGGGAGACGGGAACGCTGTCGTGGTGGGAAGCAAGCCTGCTGTTGAGCCAGGTGCGCAATTCACTGGGGCGCAAGGGCTTGGGCATCAGGGTGTCGCCGCCGGCGTCCAGGCATTGCTGGAAACAGGCTTCACTGTTGTTGCCGGAAATAAACAGGATCGGGATGTGGGGGTTGCCGTTGCGTACGTCGCGGGCCACGGTGAACCCATCCAGAATGGGGAGTTCCACATCCAGGATCAGTAGGTCGATGTCCCGTTGATGGTAAAGACGCAGGGCGGCCTCACCGTCTGCGGCCAGTACATACTGGTGGCCGAGCTCTTCGATGATGCGGCAGATGATCAGGCTGACAGCCTTGTTGTCTTCAACGACGAGAACATTCATTAGTGATTTTTATCGTAGACAGCGCAGGATAACAAGGGTGAAATCTGTGTGAAGGCGGGTTTTTCCTGCCAGAATCACGATGCAACGGTTTTGTAGCGGTAGACAGTATGTTAATTCCGGCCAGTTTCTTTATGATTGACGCTCCCGGACTCTTTAAAAACAGCAGGCCGGTAAATAATAAACGTGCCGATGACAATGCTGACG
>NZ_LWFX01000243.1:0-9188 GCF_001635175.1 Alcanivorax sp. HI0083
TAAAGCTATTAAAGTTGCCAATACTCATTGGCCCTTCGACTTGCTCACCTCCGAGCCGAACCCCAACCACTTCACGCAACGTTTTTGAATTATCATTTTTGATTGCAAACTGGAAATAAGGGCGAGTCATCACCAGATCCCGCATCTGCGTACCGCCGTTTCCAAAAGTACAATTTCCACTGGAATCCGCAATACAGCCGAGTGAAAAGTTATCTGCATCTAAATCACAATGCTGGCCATTATTAACAGAGTTGGCCCCACCACAACCCAGCTGCAGTTTTTGGATGTTCATATTCAGCTCTAAAACAGCATCAAGACCAGCTGTATAGAACGTAAACCCATTTGTGCTCTCTTTTGACATCTGCATAAGAGCCTGACCAGTAACATCCGCAAGCTCACTATCCTGCATTTTTTGTAACGCAAATAACGAGGGGCTGAGGGCAAGTAGACACAATCCAATTACATAAACCAGAAAGAATCTTATCATCGCAGGAGCAGAAGCCTCCCAATCAGACACACGAGAGCGACCCAGTAGATTTGCAATCATTTTTTCAGGGTTCCTGTTATATTGATCATTATCAGAACCTTATTTTCCAAGTAGCTGCAAACAAGAGCAAAGCACGTTTTAATTAATGACCTTATGTACAATCACACCAATCGCCAAATTAAAAACCATACAAATAGAAGTCACCACCAAAAGCTATTCCAGCTTGGTAACCATTATTATCAGCGATTTTTAGACTGGTGAAAGAGCCGCCATTATTAAGCATCCACCCAGGTACGCCGCCTGTATCGTATTCCGCAGACAAACCTGAGACTTGCAAGCCGAAACGCGCATCATTGAAACCGCTGGATTCCCGCGTACTGTTATCATAGCTTCCTCCGGTTCCAGGAAAATGCGTTTTCAACGCCGGCATCGCTTTCATGTATGCAACAGTACAAGGGGAGGTGCCGTAGCCTTCTGGCATTAAGCAGGCTCCACCGCTATCAACAAAACTCCCGTACACAGGCACCATGTTTCCGGTATTATTCGATGAGTCTCCAGAGTCGTAAGCACCCAGCCAAGATTCGTAACTTGAACCCGACGAGATTGCATCGCCCAAAGTGGCAGCATCCAGCATCAAACCATTAACAGCCAGAGAAGCCCAGCCCGCTTTCCAAACCAGCCACTCCCCTTTACAGCTGCCAGCCCCATCGCAACCGCCACCACCAGGCAAATTCCAGTTTGTTGCAGAATAAATTCCGGAAGCCCCAGCATCACCGCGATTTGCAAGCTGCCATGCCAGACGACAGTTCATGTTGCCCAAGTCAGAAGGTCCACCACAAGAAGATAGGCCTTGCCCTGTGGTGGAAGGATCGTCAGTTCTAACGGAGTTATAGTAGTACTCTATAGAAACCATGACGCCTTCTTGACCTGTTATAGCTCCCATTTCCTGCTCTTCCAATGCCTCCATTGCATGGCCTAGGACAGGAAAAGCCAAACTTGTCGACATCAAAACAGCCGTTAGAACGCCCAGCAATGCTGTATGTAAAAATTTTCTACGAACAAAGATAGCATCAGGATCGATCTTCATTAGTTTCCGGCCCCCAACGATGTGATTTTCATATGCTGGATTAGCATACCCTCGATGCGTGAAATACCAAGGTTGGTCACCGTGTTTGTCGGTGCTGTCACGGCAGCATTCGTACCGCCTACAAAATATATTCCGTTTGTCGCGTCATTGGGCCCAGGCAACCCTGCACCAGTACCAATATCGACCCCACTCCAATCACCCCAGCGAACATAGCCATGAGTATCAGGGTTAGGATCAGCTATCGAATCATCCGATGCCAAGTCACAAATTCCTCCCTGCTCCTTGCAATAGAAATGATTATAAACATTTGAAACATCTGGAATTCGAGTCAGTTCAATCGAAAAGTTGCCATTCTGAACAGGATTGGCAAGTTCGTTTCCATTTTCATCGTATCTACTAACGCCACTAAAAGTCAGCGCCTGATAATGAAGGGTCCCCAAAGGAATGAAGGCATCCACATTCCTGAAATACATTCCTTCCTGATTATTGAAATTCGGAACATAATGAAGCTGATCAGGTGAGCCACCTGCTTGCCGAACGGAAAAACGAAAATCCCCTGACAACGCGCTATCGTAAGTCACACCAAAGGTTTGATCAGCTGTATTTGTTGTGTACATCCAGCGTTGTACCGCACGACGGGGCCCCTCCTGACGAGCACTATAAGAGTCGGTCTCCCTATCCCATATGTCCCCTTTTGATATCGGTTTGCCAAGAATAATGGTTTGGCTTTGCAGAAAATCGGCGCCGCCACTGCCAACAACAGAATTGTTATCTGTGCCCGAGGCAGCAGGATTGCCAGTTGGATTTTCAGTTGCATGATAACGGTTAACTTCCAACTCACCCCAGAAAGCCCAACGCCAGGGATCAGAATTTGCAGGGCCACGAAACTCAAGCACACTTGGCATTACTTTACCGCCGATACCCGTTGATGAGCCGGGAGTTCCTGCTGGCTCATCAAGCCAGCCACCATCGTAATTGTAACCTTGATATTCAAATACACGCAGCATGAAAGGGTCATAAACTGATGCAAAGGCATCAACCCCAAAATCCCCATCACCGACACCCATGGGGCAGCTTAAACTCGTTACCGTTGCTCCCTGACTAGCAGAATTCCCACACCCGCCCCCTCCGGAGTTACTTGAATACCAGTCTGTTCCATAAAAATAGTTACCGCTTCCGTTGGTTTTACTGGACCCTGCACTTGTCATGGACAAGCCATAGTAACGGGCGTCGCCTCGGCGCCATCCGAAATTATTATAAGCATCAGAGGTCGGTTGTGACCCCGTTAACTCTACAAAGCTGGTTGGAGCCATCCGGAAACTAAAATCATCGAANACAAATGCTAAACCGGCACCGGTAACGTTGGCCATTTGCTCTTCTTCCATTTCCACCAAAGCATTTACCGAGGGAGCCGCCAGCAGTAAAGGGAGCATTAGTGAGAAGCCGAGAGCGGGCATTCCTTGCGTGCAGATTTCTACTGTAGTTTTGGCAGGGAAACCCCATTTAATACATCGGGACATTTTTTTTATCGTTTGCATGGTCATTTGCTTCTTGCTCCTCAAAAGCATCACAGCCCTGAACCCGGTGTAGGGGTTGTAAGAGTGATGGAGGAATAGACGGTAGCAGAAGGAATTACGGCCGTACCCAGTGTATTTTCACCCAGCATCAAATTGGCCTTAAAGTCCTGCCCCATTGATACAGGACCACCGTTGTTATAACGACTTACGTCCAGACCACTAAAGCCTTCTGTAACCCTTCCCGCGGCTGCACGACCAATCAGCATATTATTAGCGATTATGAGCTTCGGCTTGCCATCACCATCTTCATCATCAGCTCGGATATCGATAATGCCATTATCGAAAGCGATATCGCCTTCTACATTGGCAAAGCGCCAGACTACATCCGGGCGACCGGGCTCACCCAAGCTAAGGTAAGCTCCATAACCGTTTGGGTTACCAATGCCACCCTCCGTCCCCTCATTGCCCAAGACATTATTTAGTGAGCCGAACCGAGCTGCGGCGCTATAACCTAGATAATTTTTCGCGCTATTCAGCGGGCCGGTATACTGCCCTGCTTCTGCGGCCGCCCAAGTGTCATTGGGATTGGAAGGCGAGAACCTTACGTTGAGCGCGCCTTCCATATTGAAGTCAAGCAAGGCACCTTGAACAATGCGCGGGCCAATCCCGTAGCTGCCATTATCGTCCGGCAGGATGCCACCACCAAAGGTAGCCTTGTAGTTGAAACGAGTGGACGGCGATGCCAGATCAAGGCCACCACTATAGTAATCCATGTCGTTAGTGCCAGACTGTTCTTTAAGCATGATGCGGGTATCATTAGCGGCCAGCAAAAAACTGGTATCCAGGAAACCAATACCCATAGCATTACGAGGGGTTTCACCATAACCACCCGAACCAGCATCTAAACCATTAATATTAGTGTCAGCAATCATCAGATGGGTGCCATGATCCCAGTTGGAGCCTTGGCGCAACGGATCATCCTCATCAAAGGTCTGAGACATAAGCATCAGATCTGCAACAATACCGCTGTCTTGGTCGTAACTATTCCCGCCGGGATAGAGATAGATGCTGGCGTCAACATTGGCCAAGGCATAGATCAGCCCCCAGTCAAGATTTCTTTCTTTAGCCGGTATTAGATCGCCATTTCCGTCACGCTCCAAAAAGCGCACATTCCGCGAGAAGGCTTGCAGCTGGGCATCGCGCATGTAGATGGCCAGGCCACCGGTGGAGTTTGCGCCGCTGTGCTCCATGGCTGCGGTGTAGCTGCCATTACTGTAAGCACTACCGATATGGCCCGGGGTCAGGTTGATAAACTGACTGCTGTTGCCGGCACAGGTCGCTGCCGGGCCATTGTAGGCAAAGCCCCAGCAAAAGCCCCCTGCCCCTTGATCGCCATTGATAGCGTCCAGCGCGATCAACGGGAAGTGGAACGATGCCGGCTTGATGTGCAGATTATTGGCGTAGGGGTAATCAAAGCCATCATCAGCAATAGTTTCGTCACCGTAGGTGCGCTTGCCCCATAAGGTCCAGTTACCGAGCTCAAAGTTGATACGGGATTTGTCCTGACCGCTCGCACAGGTGCCACCCGGGCAGACATCCGAGGTTTCCCCCAGGCGCCAGCGGAATTCCAGATTCGGGTCGCCGATTTGTGCGGCTTCGGCACGGTCGACGAATTCCCAGCCCCCGCCAAAGTGCAAGCCGCCGGATTTGTTGGCCATGTCGTAGATGACATGACTGCCATACTCTGACGCAAGCGTTTCTGTGCCGTACCATGTACCGCCCGGACGCCAGTAAAGCTCTACATCCTTCGCGCTGCCCAACCAACCAAAGTGCATAACACCACGGCTTTTATCCGTGATCACAAAATCCTGCGATTCACCATGAATGCCCGGATCTTTATAAAGGTACTCGAAATCCAGGGCCAATTTAATTACATCGGCTTGGGTTAGCCTAGTGACGGCCTCGTTCTCTCCTGGTGTGGCAGGATTATCCACTGGGGCATTAGCCCAATCACCGCCGTAACCCGTGCGCCAGATGAAGCCGTCCTCATCAATACCCAAAGTGCCTTCAGTCATTTCCCACATGGCATGAAAGTCGTGCATGACCATTTCGGGCTCATAAGTGCTAGGGTCAGAGTTGGTGGTAATGACCTGTTTGTAGAACAGGTTGGCGTATTCCACCTGGTTCGTATGCGGGTTCAAGCCCCCGACTTCGCCTTTCAGGTAGCCTTTATCGTAATCGGCATCGAACAGACCACGATTGCGGAAGGTCATGCGCATGGAGGTATCCAATGCCCAAGAGCCGAAAGAGCGACTTTGTGCAGTAGAGGATTGGGAAGTGGGGACGCGTAATGCCGCAGCCTCCAGCCGAATGCGGTTAACGCCCATGTAAAATTGCATGAGCGGGTCGGCTCCCGTAGAGCCAAAATCCAGTTTGGTAGTGAGAATGGCCGGGCCGCCACCCAAGGTTGCACCCGTCAGATCGACTTTGCGGGCCTTGACGGTATCGAGCTGAAGGGTTGCCTTGTAGGCTTCTTCCGCTGTCGATATTCCACCGCTCTTGTCAGCATCGAAGCCATCCACATCGGTAGTCCAGCCCGCTGATGTTGCCTCCCATCCCGCATCAGGCGTTTGAACAACCACGGTAATGCCGTCCCGGCCAGATACTTCAGACATGGAATCATCGCTCATGGCCGTCAGGCCGTAAGCAGACAAGGGATGAGCCAATACGGCCGCGCCCAGCAATAATCCTGTATAGAACGTATTTCGACGCACTGTGACCCCATGATTGTTGTTATTAGCCTTTGCCGAGGCGTGAACGATATGGTCAGGGCTTACGATATTTAGTCACAAGGCTACACAGCGCCAAACCTTATGGCAACACTTGTTAACGAAAACACTACACAGTATCTTTATTATTAATCCATAAATATCAGCAGCTTATGCAAGATAAACAGACTATTTACCAGGCCTATGCATGCTTGTACTCTTTACCCAGAAAACAGCTTGTTACCAAAGTGCACAAACGGCACCGGAATATTCCGATTGGATATGTTTCATTCAGCTTGACGCTCAAGGCTGATGATCCCTGCTCAAGAGCAACTGGATAAGAAACCAGGGTTGCCGTAGTCGGAGAAGGACCGCTTATGGATCTGGTGTTTGGTGCAGGGAACCAAGGTGGCTATGTAGTGGTCAACTAATACCGGACAGTGATTTAGGTTTTTCCTCGGCCACCGCAGGGGCGATTCCGCTGTTGTAGCTGTGAGGCCTGTGGTGATTGTAGTAACCCATCAGATAGTCACCGATATCTTTCTTTGCTTCAGGCAAGTTGCGGTAGCCCATTGTCGGCACCCATTCTGACTTCAGGCTACGGAACAGCCTTTCCATTGGCGCATTATCCCAGCAGTTGCCCCGCCGGCTCATGCTTTGCTGCATCCGATAGCGCCACAACCGCTGCCGGAACATGCGACTGGCATATTGGCCGCCCTGATCCGAGTGGAACATGACTTTCTCAGGCTGACCTCGTTGCTCCCAGGCATGATCCAGGGCCTTCACCACCAGATCTGCATCCGGGTGGCTGGAGATGGCCCAGCCCACAACTCGCCGGGCGTAGAGATCCAGCACGACAGCTAGGTAACTCCAGCCTTTCCCCGTCCAGATATAGGTGATATCTCCACACCACACCTGATTCGGGGCTGCCACCGTAAACTCTCGATCCAGATGGTTCGGTATATCGGGCCGCTCTACTGTCGCCTGCTTGTAAGCATGAGGCCCGGGCTGCTTGCAGATCAGCCCGAGTTCACGCATAAGACTGCGTACCTTGAAACGGCCAATTTCCTCCCCCTGCTCATTGAGGAGCCCTTGTATCGTACGGCTTCCCGCCGAACTGCGACTCTGATTGAACAAGCGGTTCACTTTGGCTTTCAAGGCCACCCTCTCCACATCAATACGACGGCACCGCTTACGATGTTCGTAGTAACAGGAACGATGCACATTAAACGCTGAACAGACCAATTCCACAGGCTCCCGCTCACTTAACTGGTCAATCAGCGCGTACGATTCCAGTCGTCCGACATCAAGAGAGCAGTAGCCTTTTTTAGAATGTTCTTCTCCCGTTCCTGGCGCTCACACCGAGCCTCAAGCTCCTGTATCCGGCGCTGCTCCGGGGTAAGAGCCTTGCCTTTGGGGGTAACACCTTGACGTTCCGCCTCAAGCTGCTTGACCCAGCGCCGCAGCGCGCTCTCAACTACACCAAGCGATGTGCTGGCTTGGGAAACAGTGTAGCCTTGATCCAACACCAAGCTGGCGGCTTCCTGCTTGAACTCAGGAGTAAAGGAACGTCGTTTTCTGGTCATCTGGCACCTCGATTAAGGTGGTAACTTTACCACCTATGTTGGTGTCCGGATTCATTAGACCACTACACTATAGCCCAAGCGTGAAAGTGTCGTATCGCGCCGCAAGGGACGTTATTCGCTACGCTCACCCTACGGGCCGACTCTCGGTCGCTGCTCCGCTGCGCTGCTACAGGACCACCAGCATGTGCATAAATTCATGCACTGGCATGGAGGCCAGGGACTGGGGATTATTGCAGGCGTCGAGGATGTGTTGCGCCCGTGTTGGCGGGAAGCAGGTCAGCAAATTCTGGTGGAACTTGCTCTTCAGCACGGGCATGCCCTCCTCTCTACGGCGTCGATGGCCTATGGGGTATTCCACCTCAGCAACATCCGTTTTTGTACCGTCGCTGAAAAAAACCTGTATCGCATTGGCGATGGAACGCTTATCCGGGTCGAGGTAATCGCGGGTGTACTCTTCGCTTTCCACGACTTCCATTTTATTCCGCAGGGTGTCGATCATCGGGTTGTTGGCGTGGAAGCTGTCTTCGTAGTGGTCGGCATTGAGGTCCCCCATGATCAAGGGCACGGCAATCATGTACTGCAGGCAATGGTCCCGGTCCGCCGGGTTGGCCAGTGGTCCCTCTTTGGAAATGATGCGGATGGCTGATTCATGGGTGGTTACGACAATTTTGTCGATCTCATCCAGGCGGTTTTTTACCTCCGGATGCAGCAATACCGCAGCCTCGCATGCCGTTTGCGCGTGGAACTCGGCCGGGAAGCGAATTTTAAAAAGGATGTTTTCCATCACGTAAGAGCCATAACCGCGCTGGAAGCTGAATTGACGCTGTTCTTCCGGCTTGATGGCCTGGTCCTTGTTGGTCTTGCTGAACAGCACATCGTAGAACCCCCACTGGGGGGCAGTGAGCGCGCCCGGAATTCCCATTTCACCGCGCAGGGCGATATCTGCAAGACGCACCGCCCGACTGGTGGCATCCCCCGCTGCCCAGGATTTTCGTGAGCCCGCATTGGGGGCATGGCGATAAGTACGCAGTGCCTGGCCATCCACCCAGGCATGGGAGACCGCAGACAGCATCTGCTCCCGATTGCCACCCATGAGGTGTGAGACCACCGCGGTGGATGCAACCTTGACCAGCAACACATGATCCAGGCCGACGCGGTTGAAGGAATTTTCCAGCGCCAGCACGCCCTGAACTTCATGGGCCTTGATCATCGCTTCCAGAACAGCCTTCATGGTCAAGGGCGGCTCACCGTTCGCTACCCGTTTTTGTGAGAGATAATCGGCTACCGCCAGAATGCCGCCCAGGTTATCCGATGGGTGCCCCCACTCTGCAGCGAGCCAGGTATCGTTGTAATCCAGCCAGCGGACCATGCAGCCGATGTCCCAGGCCGCTTTTACGGGATCCAAACGGTACGGGGTGCCGGGAACCCGAGCCCCGTGAGGCACCACAGTGCCCTCCACTATCGGGCCAAGATGCTTGGTGCATTCCGGAAAACGTAGGGCAAGGAACCCGCAACCGAGGGTGTCGAGCAAGCAATAGTGCGCGGTTTGCCAAGCTTCTTCCGATTCGATGCGGTAATCGCGAACGTAGTCAACAATGTCCTGAATGACTTGATCGTAATCGGGTCGCAGGTTCTGATCGGTATTGCTGGCCATGGTAGACGCCTCCCTGGATCGGTTGGCTTTCAGGGTCTCCCCCGGGATGGCAGAGGGTCAAGCATTGCCGGGGGTTAATTGAGCGGCTT
>NZ_LWFX01000244.1:0-527 GCF_001635175.1 Alcanivorax sp. HI0083
TTTGTGTGATCAGTGCGGCGGCGTTCAGGAAACCCCCATGGCGGGGGCGGCGGTGGACGCATTACAGCAGACACTGGATGAAGTGGGTTTTGTCATTCAGCGCGAGCCCCTGCTGGAAGTGCATGGACGTTGCGTGGATTGCGCGACGTCGTAAACAAACAATCGTTTTTCGGGAGACGATAATGCAACGTTTTCGTCTGGACGCGTTGGCCATCGGCCTGTCCAGTCTCTGTATGATTCATTGTGTCGCCAGCCTGGCGGGGCTCTTTGCTATTGGGCTGTTATCCGCTTTTGGCAATGTTGAAGAAGTCTTTCATCTGGTCATGCTGGCTGTCATTGTCCCGGTCAGCCTGCTTGCCATTGGCATGGGCTACCGTCGACATCGCCGGCTTTCGGTGCTGCTCCCCGGCGTGTTTGCCTTGTCGGGCCTGTGTCTGCTTACCGTTTTTGAAAGTGTTATGCATGGCAGCCTTTGGGAGCCGTTGCTGACAACGCTGATTGGAATCTGCCTGGTGGTTACCCATGTC
>NZ_LWFX01000245.1:0-827 GCF_001635175.1 Alcanivorax sp. HI0083
CGAATGCCCGGGTATTTGAAAAGATCCCAGGTCCCGCCGATACGTTCACGGCGTTCGAGAATCGCGTAAGTGCGATTCGGCGCCTTGCGGGTCAAATGGCAAGCGGCACCAATACCGGAAAGGCCGGCGCCAACAATCAGTACATCAACGTGTTTATTGGACATATTCTTTACCTCCAGCCATTCAGGCTGCCAGATCCTCGCAGTGCAAACATTGACATTGCTCAATGGCACGGTTCAATGGATGACAGAATAGCCGTACTGGAGGGGATGAGAAAAGGCCAAAACGGGCCGTTAATTGGCTCTGGAGCCCGGAAAAACTGCCGCTACGGACGAAAGCGAGGCGCAACCGGCATAAACACTGGCGTTAGCCGCTCCGCCAAACAAGGCCACCTTGATCAGTAACGGCCAGCGTTCTGCTCCAGGCAGTCCTGTTTGAAGGCTTGAATCATGTAACTCTGGGTCCGACGCTGGGTAGCATACTCCGGGTAGGCCCACAGCCGTCGGTCGTTCTCCACTCGGCGCGGCTGGTAGCTGATGCCTTTACTGCGCAACAACTTGTCCGTTAGCGCATCGCGCTGATCACTGCCCAGGTTGGCAGCCAACTGGCGAACACAGGACTCATAGCCGGCAATCAAGGCAAACTGCTCGGCGGAGTAATTGAAATCATCCGCCCTTACTGTTGCAACCAGGCTCAGCAACAGCGCCACCCGCCCCAACCAGCAGACCACCCCTTTGCGGCCTTGCCGCCCTGTCACTCGCCCAGGTTCATTTATCTGCATATGGACATTACTCATTGATTTTCATAGAAATCTGGTACATCAGAAC
>NZ_LWFX01000246.1:0-615 GCF_001635175.1 Alcanivorax sp. HI0083
TCGCCGCCGCTGGAATTGTGGATCGATGGTGACCGTATTCGTGGCCGGGCCACGTTTGGTCCCGCGTTTCAGGGGCCGCCAGGGCGGGTCCACGGTGGCGTGCTGGCATTGGCGTTGGATATGCTGATGGCCAAGACGCAGGATTATGTCCGTCAAATCGGCATGACCGGCACTTTGAATATCCGCTACTTGGCGGCCACGCCGTTAAACACGCCGGTGGATTTCGAAGCCCGGCTGGTTTCGCTGGAGCGCCGCAAGTTACGCTGTGAAGGCAGTGTCTGGGTAAATGGCGAGCAAACGGTTTCGGCGGAAGGTATCTGGATTTCCGCCCATGGTGAGTATGCGTTGAAGCCAGAATTTGTGTCTGCGCTACCCTCGGATACCGGGGTGGCATCGTAACGTTCAACGCACTGGGAGGCATGAATGACAGAGGCCAGTGATCAACATTACAAATTGTGCTTTTACGTGCCCGTGAGCCATGTGGAACAGGTGAAAACGGCCATTTTCGAGGCCGGTGCCGGGCACCTGGGTGATTACGATCATTGCAGCTTTCAGACGCTGGGTCAGGGGCAATTCCGGCCCCTGTCAGGGAGTCAGCCCTTTCTCGGTCAGCAT
>NZ_LWFX01000247.1:0-455 GCF_001635175.1 Alcanivorax sp. HI0083
GAACACTTCGAGGCCATTCTTGAGCAGGTCCTGAAACTGCAAAGCCTGCGGGAAAAAGCCATTCACGCGGCCATGAACCATCCACTGGTCAGCGAAATGGTCAGCGAAATGCTTTATACCGGCATCAAGAATTTCCTGCTGGAAGAAAATGCACTGGCGAAACTGCCCGGTGTTAGCAGCATGATGAAGATGGGCCGCAAAAGCATGGTCGGCAAAGCCATGGGCGGCATGGAGGAATCCATTCGCACCTACCTGCAGAAGAATATTCGCGTCACCCTGAAAACCGGTGAGCAATGGCTGAACAAGCAATTAACCAACGAGCGAATTCAACAACTGGCGCGTGATGGCTACCGCCGCGCTGCCCCGCTTAAACCCGCGAATTACATGAAGATGGTACCTGAAGGCGCCGTGGCGGAAGTGGTGGCGCAAAGCTGCGCGATCACCGATGAAAGTGC
>NZ_LWFX01000248.1:0-793 GCF_001635175.1 Alcanivorax sp. HI0083
CATCTCCGGGATTGGCGTGTGCAACCTGGGCCACTGCCACCCGGCAGTCACCCGCACCCTGGCCGAACAGGCCGGGCAGCTGATGCACACCTCCAACCTGTACCGCATTCCTGCCCAGGAATCGCTGGCCCAGCGGCTGTGCGAATTGAGCGGCATGGAGAACGTGTTCTTCTCCAACTCCGGAGCAGAAGCCAATGAGGCCGCCATCAAGATTGCCCGCCTGTATGGCTCACGCAAACAGATCGCCCGCCCCACCGTGATCGTTATGGAAGGCAGCTTCCATGGCCGCACCATGGCGACCCTGTCCGCCACCGCCAATGCCAAGGTGCAGGAAGGCTTTGCGCCTCTGCTGGACGGTTTCATCCGTGTGCCGTTCAACGATCTGGCAGCAGTAGAAGCCCTGGCTGATAATCACGATATTGTCGCCGTTCTGGTAGAACCGGTGCAGGGCGAAGGCGGCATCCACATCCCCGCCAACGATTACCTGGCCGGCCTGCGCACCCTGTGCGACCGCAATGACTGGCTGCTGATGTTGGATGAAATCCAGTCCGGCAACGGCCGCACCGGGGATTACTTTGCCTGCCTGGGCGCCGGTGTCACCCCGGATGTGCTGACCACCGCCAAAGGCCTGGGTAACGGTTTCCCCATCGGCGCCTGCCTGGTGGCCGGCAAGGCAGACGGCGTGTTCGGCCCCGGCAATCATGGCAGCACCTACGGCGGCAATCCGCTGGGCTGCGCCACCGCCCTGACCGTGGTAAACACCCTCACCGACGACATCATTGATGGCGTGGCC
>NZ_LWFX01000249.1:0-884 GCF_001635175.1 Alcanivorax sp. HI0083
AGAGAAGTTTTCGTCCTTCATCTTGCGCCCTCTTTAACAACTCCGCGACTTCCGACAAGTGGAGCTTTCTGAGGTCAAAAGCGATCTGATCCCTATAGGATTTAACTTTCGACGCCTGCCAAACTGTGACACCAGTGCCGATAGCAGTCAGCACAGTACCCGCAATTGTAATTATCATCTCCAAATTAAATTCCTCGAGGTTTGAGGTTTACCCTCTGCGAGCATATAACAGGTATTAGGAAGCCGGCTCGAATATCCAATGAACGCGCCGGCTTCATATCACGGTTTATCAATTTGCATATTGAAAGATAAAACCAGAAAAGTCAGCAAGTTACAAACCAGCCTCCCAGCGCATTATTCAATATGTTGACTTCTTCATTTCTCTAACTCAATAATGCTGTCCATATGTACAGCTAAGTTACAGGAGTCAGCCCATGCACAAGGAGCGTGCAGGCCGCCCCAGGCTTCGTGAGCAGTTTCGCGAGGCGATCAGGGTGCGCCATTACAGTCATCGTACCGAGAAAACCTACTGGTACTGGATTCGCTATTTCATACGCTTTCACAAGTTACGCCATCCTGCCGAGATGGCCGAACGAGAGGTATCTCTCTTCCTAACCTGGCTTGCAACAAGCCGAAATGTGGCTGCTGCCACTCAAAATCAGGCGCTAAATGCTCTGGTTTTCCTGTATCGACATGTGATTCATCAGCCTCTGGGAGAGGTGGAGAACATCAGTCGCGCCAAGCGCCCCGCCAAACTCCCGGTAGTGTTGTCCCATTCTGAAGCTTTATCCGTAATTGAACTCTTGCCGCCCCCCCACCGATTGATTATTTCTCTGATCTACGGCTCCGGCATGCGCGTGACAGAAGTTGCCCGGCTGCGCATT
>NZ_LWFX01000250.1:0-878 GCF_001635175.1 Alcanivorax sp. HI0083
CACCTCGCTGGGCGCTGGACGCCATTCCCATGACCGCCAAAAGTGAAGCGGACAGCTACTTCCTGGTGTCCGGCACACAGGCCTGGGAAGTGGGCGCCGTGGGCCTGGGCAACCCCCACTGCACCTTATTGGTAGAAAACGTGGATACCGCGCCAGTGGAGAGCGCCGGCCCGCTGCTGGAAAGCCATGAGCAATTCCCCGAGCGGGTGAACGTGGGCTTTATGCAGATCGTCAGCCGCAACGAAATCCGCCTGCGCGTCTACGAACGGGGTGCCGGCGAAACCCTGGCCTGCGGATCCGGCGCCTGCGCCGCTGTGGTCATTGGCCAACGTCGGGGCTGGCTGGATGCCGCCGTCACCGTGCACCTGCCGGGCGGTACGCTGCAAGTCTGCTACGATGGCCAGGGCGGCATCCAGATGACAGGCCCCGCCAGCCATGTCTATGATGGCGCTATTGAAATCACTCTTTAGCAGGCGATTACGAACATCGGCGATGTCAGTGCCGACTGACCCGAATGATGACAAAGGACAGGATTGATGACGGATCAGACTCCAGCCAGCGCCGACCAGGTCGCCGCCTACCTGCGTGAACATGCCGATTTCTTTCAGCATCGCCCGGAACTGCTGGAACTGTTACGTCTGCCCGATTCCAAAGGCGAGGCGGTATCGCTGCTGGAGCGCCAAGCGTCGATTCTGCGCGAGCGCAACACCGAGCTGCGCGACCGGCTCAACGGCCTGCTGGATGTGGCCCGGGAAAATGATCACCTGTTCGACAAGACCCGCCGCCTGACCCTGTCGCTGCTGGAAGCCCGCGGCGCCGAAAAACTGTTCCGCAATCTCCTCACCAGCCTGAGCACAGACTTCCACTGCGACCAGGTG